>JAJXYA010000449.1 GCA_021780795.1 Bacillota bacterium
GCATCCACTATATGGAGATAGCCTTTATGGAGTTTCTGAAAGCCATTATATTGATAGGCAGGCGCTGCACGCTTATAAACTAATTATTCCACATCCAAGAACTGGTGATGAACTTATACTTGAGTCAAAGCTTCCTCAGGATATGGAGGATTTAGTAAGTAAACTTAAAACTGAAAGTGATACATAAAAAAGCACCAGGTTTACACTATTAATTTAGTTTGACCTGGTGCTTTCTAGATATTATTTTTTATTATTTAAATTACCTAGGAATCTCTTCGATTTTTTTCTTTTTCTAATATTTTTTACCCTTATATAGATTAAGAATAGTGCTGAGGTAAGTACAAGATATTTTATAATGTTTAATAAGAGTGAAGAGGTTTTAGAGTTCTTTGAAGCATCCTTAGAAAACACATTGCTCAGAGGAGAGTTCTTTTTAGTATAATCCACTCCACTAGCTAAATCTAAATTGTAGGAGTCTTCACCACAAGTAATTATAGCTTTAGTTATTACATCACCTTTTTTAATAGAGGAAAGATCTAAATCCTTTTTCTCAGTTTTTATAGTTGGGGTTAAAGTTGAATTTTTAGCTTTAACAATATAAAAATCTTGTGATGCAACCAGTGGAAGCACAGTGCCATCTTCTAAAGTTAAATCTGATACTGCATCATCCTTATTAAGATATTTAGAAAGCTCAAAATTATCAAATCCATAATCAAATAATTTTCTACTGTCTGGGAAAAATGTCTTTTCAGAGTCATGTACTAGAGTTACTATAAGTTTTTGACCATTTCTATTTGCTACGGCAACATAGGAATGCTTTGACTGAATAGTATAACCTGTCTTTCCACCTTCACAACCCTGATAATAGTATTTGTCTCCATTATGTATTAATCTATTTTCATTCCAAAGAGGACGTTTTTCTTTAGATTTATTTGTTGCTGCCATGGTATATGAAGGGGTTGTTGCTATCTTCGTATATTCAGAATGCTTAGTAAGTTCCTGCATCATTAAAGCTAAATCATAGGCTGAAGTTTTATGATTAACATTATATAGCCCATTAGGATTGACAAAATTAGTATTTTTACATCCTAAGGATTTTGCTCTTTCATTCATAAGATCTGCAAATTTTTCTGTGGAGCCACTTACATGTTCTGCTAAGGCTATAGCACAGTCATTAGCGGAAGCTAATAATAATCCATATAACAATTCTTTTACAGAAACTTTTTCACCATCAAAGAGGTATATTTTTGAACCATCAGCCATCTCTGCATTTTTACTTACTGTTACCACATCGTTTAAATTAGAGTTTTCTAAGACTAGAAGTGTAGTCATTATCTTTGTGGTGGAAGCTGGAGGATAAGCAGAATTCTTATTTTTCTCATAAAGTATTTTACCCGTAGTAGCATCCATTAAGACCGCACTATCAGCGGACACCACTGGGGGTTTTATCTGGGCTTTAACTGCTGGGGATATATTAAAAAGTAAAAAAAGTGATGTAAGTATTATTGTAATTAACTTCTTCATAGGTTACCTCCAGTTTTTTAATATTTATAGTATATCAAAAAAATACTTTTTTAGCGACAGTATTTTTGGAAAATTGTCAATAATTCCATATATGTAAGCGAAATAGTTGTTAATTGTTTTGAATCCACAGAGGCTAATAAGGAGGAATTATGAAAAATAAAGAAAAAATAATTGGTTCTATAGCTATTTTATGCATAAGCATTGTATTTATAATTATTGGTTATACGATGTCAAGTCCAGAAGAAAACATTAATGTTACAGATTATAAGGATATATTTGTTGAAACTGAAAAAACTTCAGAAAAAAAAGATGTAGAGAAAGTTATTGCAACTTCCACCAATAGTGTAGAAGATATTAATATTAAAGTGGATATAAAGGGTGCCATAAAAGAGCCTGGGGTTTATGAAATAAGAAAAGGAAGTAGAGTAACTGATCTTATTAAATTAGCAGGTGGATGTGCTCTTGATGCAGACCTAGATGCCACTAATCTTTCTCAAAAACTTAATGACGAAGATTGTGTTGTGATTTATAAAAAGGGAGAGATAGATAAAGTACAAAATCTGCAGAGTAATATTAATAATTCTACAGTTTCAAACTCTCAGAGCAAGAATGCTATTATTAACATAAACTCAGCAGATAAGGAAGAGTTAAAGACCCTTACAGGCATAGGGGATGCTAAAGCTGATGCTATAATTAAATATAGAGAAGTAAATGGAGGCTTTAAGTCTGTAGAAGAACTAACAAAAGTTGATGGGATTGGAGAAAAGACCTTAAGCAAATTTATAGATAAGGTAGACATAAAGTAACTAATGGTATAAAATTATTTTGAAGATTTAGTAGTAATTAATAATTGTTTTATACTCTAGAGAACGACAAGGAGGAAGAAAGATGGGAAAAAGACTTACAGAGCTTTCAAAAACCTCTGGCTGAGCAGCAAAAATAGGGCCGGAGACCCTTTCGAAGATATTAGATAAATTACCTAAAATGGAAAGTGAAAACTTAATTGTTGGAATTGAAACCTCTGATGATGCAGCAGTATACAAATTAAGCGATGAAATCGCAGTTATTCAAACCTTAGACTTTTTTACACCTGTGGTAGACGACCCTTATACCTTTGGGCAAATAGCAGCAGCAAATTCATTAAGTGACGTGTATGCTATGGGAGGTAAACCAACAGTAGCCTTAAATATAGTATGTTTTCCTAATTGTTTAAATATAGATATACTTGGAGAAATTTTAAAAGGTGGAGCAGACAAAGTAATAGAAGCCGGGGCAATTGTAATAGGAGGGCATTCTGTAGAGGATGATGAACCTAAATACGGCTTATCAGTGATGGGAATAGTGCATCCAGATAAGGTGCTTAAAAATTATGGCTGTAAAGTAGGAGAAGTATTAATTTTAACAAAACCCTTGGGTACTGGCATAATTAATACCGCAATAAAAGCTGAGATTGCTTCAAAGGAGGCTTATGATATTGCAGTTAAGGTTATGAGCACTTTAAATAAATATGCTGGAGAAATCATTATGGAGCATGAGATAAGTGCTTGTACGGATATAACAGGCTTCGGAATTATGGGTCACTGCTATGAAATGGCTAGTGGATCAAACATAAGCTTAAAATTATTTAAAGATAGGATACCATACATAAAAGAGGCTAAAGAATATGCGAAGATAGGACTAGTTCCTGCAGGTAGCTATAATAATAAAGCATACTTGGAAGGAAAATATGAGCTTAGGAGCATACCAGAATGGTTAGAAGATGTATTATTTGATCCTCAAACTTCAGGTGGGCTTTTAGTATCTTGCACAAAGTCAGAAGCGGAAAAACTTATGAGTAGGTTAAATGAGTTAGAATTAAAATCACAAATTATAGGAGAAGTAATTCCTTTGCAAGATAAGTATATAATTGTGGAGTAATTAAATTAATAGTATCCTATGATTATCTTATAGTAAGTATAAAATTATATACCTACTAAAATATATAAATTTTGCTGCATCGAAGATGATGAGTTAACTAAGCAAATAAATACGGGGAGATTGTCATGAATAGAGAGTTATTAAGAAGTTTACCTAAGGTAGATGAACTACTTCAAGAAGAAACAATAAAAGAGCAACTAGGCAGTAGTATGAGAGTTCTTGTATTAGATTCCTTAAGA
>JAJXYA010000187.1 GCA_021780795.1 Bacillota bacterium
TCTCTTTTAAGGCTGTTTTTAATACCTGTTAATATCCCTTTAAATAATCCTTTCATTTCAAACCTCCTTCTTATTTTCTAATTTAATTTTACAAAAGTAAGATGGCTTATCAATGAACTTACCAAAGCACAAATGCAAGAAATCTACCTATTATTCAGCCTATATTTCTACTCCATATTTCCAGGATGAAATTCCTTTTGAGAGATGATAAATATGGCTAAATTCATCTTCAACTAAGTGCATTACAGCCTGGGGACTCCTTCCACCAGATGCACAGTAGACCAGAATCGGTTTATCTTTATATTTTTCTAATTCACCTATTCTAGAAGGTAAAACTCCAACTGGTATTAATTTTGCGCCTTGGATATGCCCTTTGTCGTATTCTTCCTTAGTTCTAACATCGAGAATAAAAATATCATTATTTTCATTTATTAGTTTATATGCTTCTTCTCCACTTATATTATTTATATTGGGATTAAACATAATTAATTCTCTCCTTTCAATTTTTTTATTTCCTTATCCTTTATTTCGATTATCCTTTCATATTTTGCTTCCATTTCAGTCCAATTTCTATTTAGAAGATTTATTAGAGATGCCATTTCATCAGAACTTCCCGCTATTCTATTAAATAATAAAAGATTTAAAGCTAGCACTTCTGGAATTTCACTATGAGAATATCTTAGTTGATGATCAATTTCACCATAACCTTCCTCAAATATTGTTCTCACCTGAATCTCAGCAATAACCTTTTGACTTGTTGGAAAAAACTCTATTAAATAATGTACAGAGCGATATCCTGATTTTCTAGAATGAATTTGGATATTTAATTCTTCAAATCTTTTAGTGTCATCGCCTTCTCTAACGTTGGCAGTTATTTCAATTACTTTCCATGTACTATAAATGAAATTATGTATATCTTCCCAATCTTCTTTAAAAATATGTATCGCTCTAACTCCTATTAAATCATTTATTTCCTCTTTATAGTTTTGAGTGGTGAACTGAAATTCTGAGCCATACTTCTCTTTTCGTCCTGTGGTCTTTCTAATTATCTTTTCTATTAACCTGTCAGGTTCTTTAACTCTAGACTTTACTGAATGTATTTTTTTATGTGTCCTAAGAGTATCTGCTATAAAACCAGCCTGACTTTCATAACTATTCCTATAGCTATTAAAGTCAAGGTATATTTCATTTAATACTTCCCAGTCTATTTCATTTTTAATAATATCATCTTCTGTAATATGAGTTTTCTTTAAAAAATCTTCTTTTTTAAGCTTCATGCTTTCCTCCTAATTAATATAATAGGCCACTTAATTTAAATAAGTTATTAGCATTTTTCATAGACACTTATATTAAAGTCAAGTTCCGTTGAAAGTCTAGACGTAGCATTAGCTTTTTCTCTCATAGAATTATCAAAAGTCCAATAATAAGGAGTCATTGCAATAAGATTTTTTACATCTTCCTCATCTTCTACATTAATGTTGTACTTGACTTCTGTATGCTGAGTTAACTTAAATCCCTCAAAGGTTATTTCTTTTTCCTCATGTTTTCTTGCATTTACATATAATATTTCTTTTAACCCATATAAATGTTGAATCCCAGGTGTTACCACAATTAATTTACCATTATCCTTAAGAACCCGCTTAAGTTCCGTCTCGTCAGAAGGTGCAAAGTTTCTGATGATAATATCTATGGTGTTTGACATTATAGGTAAATTAAAATTACTACCTACTATAAAGTTTATTTTTTTATCTCTTTTAGCAGCATATGTAACTGCTGTTTTTGAAATATCTACACCAAAAAAATTAAATTCTTTATTCAAATTATCGTTATATTCTTTTCTATATACAGCTTCCTTCAATCTTGATAAAAAATATCCTTCTCCACATCCAGCATCAAGTATGTTTACATTACTTCCACCTATATTTGATATTATTACCCTATTTAATGTTTCAGAAAAAATGTGATAATACCCCTTATTTAAAAAGTCCCTACGTCCTTCCATCATTTCCTTACTGTCTCCAGGGTCTTTTGTTTTCTTTTGATTAGCTAACAAAAGATTAATATGTCCTTTGCTAGCTATATCATAACTATGATTATTTAAACATACATATTGTTTTTCGCATTTTTTTAAACTTAAATTGCATACAGGACATTTTAATATAGATTCCAAATTTTCTATTACCACAAAATCACTGCCTTTCCGAGCTGTATAGTTTACTAATCAATTTTTCTAGATAAACAGATTTCATCTGCTTACTTGCCATTGCTTGTTTTATTGGTGGCAATTTCAATATAGTAGATAGAATAGCAGCCATAGCTCTATGACTTGCCAGCGCTTTATTATCGAAAATAAGCTCTTGCAATTGTCCTTTTTCTATTGCCATCAAAACAATTCTATGTACAGAATTTACTGGAGTAATTATCTGTTCTTTTCGACGCTGAAGAAAGATACTATTTTTGTGACAGGATCTAACACAAATACCACAGCCAAGACATATCTCTTCATTAATTTTTGCTCTTTTTCTATTAAGCTCCGATGCATCATTTATTTTTACAAGCTCAATAGCACCTATCGGACATGCATTAACACATTTGCCACATGCAATGCAACTATTTTCTACAACCCTAGGAATAAAACTTGTAGTCTGAACCGGATGAAGCATACCGAATTTTCGTGCTGCAATCATGCCTTCACAGCAACACCCACAGCAGTTACATAAAAAGGATGAATCCTTTCTAACATTTTCAGCACATTGCACCAAGTTATGCTCGTAGGATCTATGTAAAATTTCCATGCCTTCAGAAACATCAATTTTTCTACCATATCCATACTTAGAAAGAGAATTTGCTACGTTACCAAAAGTAATGCACGTATCCATAGGTGCATCACAATTTTTGTCAAGATGCTGCATTTTATGACGGCAGTAACACATACTCACACTTATATCAGATGCTGTTTTTAAAACATGGCTAGCTCTCTCAAAGTCCATAATTTCAACGGCATTATCATTTGAGAGCACTGGCTCTTGTACAAGAACTCTTCCAAGCTTTGTTTCAGTACTTAAAAATAAATCTTTAATAAAATCCTCCTCAACATTTAAATATTGATGATACAGTTCAGACAAAAGTTTTTGATCAAAGTTTTCTCTGGTTCTCATTAATGAAAACTCAAAAAAACCTAGCATTGGAGGAGGCAAAACATACTCTTGTACACCATCATGATCCATATCTAAAAGAATTGCATTTTTTGAAAGCTCTTCTAATATTTTTCGAGTTAAGACTTCATTCATATTCCATATTCTACTTGCAGTTTTAACAGTAAATGGTTTTATTGGTAGCTTAGCGACAAGCTCTGCATCTTTTTCACTAATTAGCATTTTTAAAATTTTATGTAAGGTTTCAGAATGTGGTGCACCCTGAGGAAACCTATTTATTCTTTCTTCCAAACTTCTGTAAGCTGATTTGCCTGTAATATGAGACATTAATTCACACCCTTTTTATTATTTACATAAATATATCACAAAAATCTCTTTTTTGTAATAGTTTATAAGCTAATGAAATTTATCCTTATTTTAAATAAATTCTGATACTCACCATTATTTACCAACAATTCCACCCCCTTAAAGCTTTAGTATAAATCGTATAAATAAATGTCACAAATGTCAGCTGTAGTAGAA
>JAJXYA010000300.1 GCA_021780795.1 Bacillota bacterium
ACTACATTTATGTAATATATACTTTTCAGCTAACTGAAGGAAACTAAATTTCAATATACTTAGTAGTTCAGCTCTCTAATTATCTAACCCTTAATTCATCTTCTATGAAGCTGTAACATTAACGACTTTAAAAGGATATTTACCCATTTATAGAAATGAGATACTTCCCCTCTAAAATTTCATTAAGTCTAATTAGCTGATTTTTGCTTCTATATATTTAACAATTCCTTTTACGTCTTTAATGTTTTCTATATCTTCATTTGGTATTTCAATTTCAAAAGCTTCCTCAAGTGACATTACAATTTCAAATATTTCAAGAGAATCTACTCCTAAATCATCTGTAAAGTTTGCCTCCATTGTTACCTCTGCCTCGTCTATTCCTAATTGATCAACTATTACACTTTTAACTTTTTCAAATACCATTGTTAATTCCTCCTAAAATTTTATTTATTAATTGTCCATTCTATTAATGAAGCTCCGTAGGTTAATCCACCGCCAAAGCCTACAAGTATAATTTTATCTCCAGCTTTTAATAAATCCTTTTTATTCATTTCATCTAAGGCAATAGCTATACTTGCTGCTGAAGTATTTCCATACCTATCTAAATTCACATAAAATTTATCTTTGTCAGCCTTCAATCTTTTAGCAACAAAATCTATTATTCTGAAATTTGCTTGATGGCAAACTACATACTTAATATCCTCTAGTGTAAAATTATTTTCCTTTAAAATCCTATCTATGCTACTTTCAATGATACTTACTGCAAACCTAAAAATCTCTTTGCCATCCATATCAATTTTTGCTTTAAAATCTTCAGTTCCATTTGTAAAAGTATTTTTTACATCAACAGTTGGACAAGTTAAAAGTCCGAACTTGCTTCCTTCTGAAGCTGAGTTTACAGAGATAATTCCTCTTTTATTTCCTACTTCAATTACTGCTGCTCCTGCACCATCTCCAAAGAGTATGCAAGTATTTCTATCTGTCCAATCAACAATCTTTGATAGCACCTCTGCACCTATTATCAAGGCTCTTTTACATTGACCTGTTCTAAGAAACTGCATTCCTATATTAAGGGCAAATATAAACCCTGTGCAGGCTGCTGATATATCAAAGGCCATAGCATTAACTGCTCCAATATTTCCTTGGACTATGCATGCAGTAGCTGGAACAAATTGATCTGGTGATGTACTTGCAAGAATTATAAGGTCTATATCTTCGGCTTTAACCTTCGCATCCTTTAATGCCTCTAAAGCAGCTTTTGTGGCTAAGTCTGAAGTATTTTCACCTTGTGATATATGTCTCTCCTTGATACCTGTCATAGAAACTATCCATTCATCAGAAGTATCTACAATTTCTGATAATTGATGATTAGTCATTATGTTTAGAGGAGCATAACTTCCCGTACCAATTATTTGTACCTCATTCATTACTTAACTGCCCCTTTCATTAACCTTCTAATTTGTATTTTTCTTTGAAGAAATTATTTAATTTTTCAAGAGATTTTATTAGTATCTCTTCTTCTTCTGTATTTAGACCGTCTATAGTTGCATGCACCATCTCAGAGTGAAATTTTTCATGTATTCTATAGGCGAGTTTTCCTTTTCTAGTAAGCGCAATCATTACTGACCTTCTATCTTCTTCTCCTCTTTTTCTATCTACATAGCCTTTTTTTAGAAGTTTATTGATAGCTGTAGTAAGAGTACCTACAGTAATTTTAAGATCTTGGGATACTTCAGTCATCGTTCTATATTCATACATTCCTATTGCGTCAATAGTATGAATTTCTGTTATTGATAGATCATTAAGTACCCCTTCTTTAAGGGCCTTTTGCTCTATTTGCAATATATCACTAAAGGTCTCAACTAGAAGTTCATTGACAACGCTAACAGACTTGCTCATATTTATCACCATTTCCCATACTTTGATTTTCAAATACTTTGATAATCAAAGTATATCTATAGAACTCTAATTTGTCAATATTTTTATATATTTTTGAAAATATTCATAATTAATTCATATTTTCATATTTGTGGTAAAATTATAAAGCGAGTTCTGCTTCTGTTACTAGTTCACTCATAAGTTCTTTAACGGAAACAATTTTATCTACTTTGTATGCATTGCTTCCAACAAAGATAAGTCCCTTCTCCAAGTTACCTTTTACTGCTTGTATTAACGCCTCTGTAATACAATAAGGGGTTTCTTTAGGATTACATTCCTTTATGCATAAGTAGCATTTGTCTACCTTGCAGCCCTTTTCTGAGACAGCCTTCATGAACTTATTGTTAATAGCTCTTCCTGGCATACCTACAGGACTTTTAACTATCTTTATATCTTCTTCTTTTGAATTGATATATGCCATTTTATAAGTTAAACTAGCATCACATTCTTCTGTAGCTACAAATCTAGTAGCCATTTGCACCCCTGATGCACCAAGTTTTATAAACTCAGCAATATCTGCTCCAGTATAAATTCCACCAGCAGCTACTACAGGGATTTTTTTATTATACTTTTCTTCAAAAGGCTTAATTGCCTCAATTACTTCTTTAACTATGTCCTTTAGATCTTGGGTTTTCTTTTCTATTAATGATTCCATAGAGAAACCAAGATGTCCACCAGCTTCTGGGCCTTCAACAACAACTAAATCCGGAGCACAATTATTTTTCTTATCCCACATTTTCGCTATTACTGTAGCTGCCTTTGCTGATGATACTATAGGTGCAAGCTTTGCCTTGAAGTCCTTGGCTATTTTAGGTAAATTAAGTGGAAGGCCTGCACCAGATATTATTAAATCTATACCTTCTTCTAGAGCAGTTCTTGCTATTTCCTCATAATGATTCATAGCTACCATAATATTTATTCCAATAATACCCTTAGGACTTAATTCTCTAGCTCGTCGTATTTCATTTTTTAATGCTCTTTTGTTTGCTTCCCTTGCATTGGTTCCAAAGTCTTCTTCATTATACCCAATCTGAGCAGTAGATATTATCCCAATTCCACCTTCATTTGCAACAGCTGCTGCTAATGAAGAAAGAGATACTCCTACCCCCATACCGCCTTGGATTATAGGAATACTTGCTATTAGTTCTCCAATTTTTAAAGGAGGTAATTTCATAATCATCCTCTCCCTTTGCTTTGATTTTCAAATAGTTTGATAGTCAAAGTATATATATTTTTATATTATATGTCAAGAAAAAAGTACTTTATAACTATTTTGAATAATTTTTTTATAATAAAGTTTTATATTTCCATACTTCTTAGTATTTACTATATTTTAAAAATTATTAACCAATTTAATGAAACTTTTGAGAGAATTCTCTTAGATTCTAGAGTTCAGAGTTGTTATTAGCAATTATTGTATTATAATGGAATTATTATGTTTTAATATAGCCAAAATAGTTTCATTAGAAATATAATGTCCGTAGAAAGGATGAATTTATTTGATTCGCACTATAGCTATTACAAAAGATTTGAAAGCAATTTATGATTTACCTTTAGATAATTTATCTGAGGAAAATATCCTGTGGTTTTGGATGGATTTTAATAACCCTAGCCAAGAAGAAACATGCTTGCTTGATAGTTATTTTCATTTTCATCATTTATCCATAGAAGATTGTGTTTATTCATTAAATAGTCCAAAACTTGATTACTATGATAATTATAATTTTCTTGTG
>JAJXYA010000088.1 GCA_021780795.1 Bacillota bacterium
ATTATTAAGGACAGTTAAGAAATTTTAAAAGAAATTATAGAAATATTAATGCAAGATACAGAAATAAATATAGACGAAATGGAGAGTCAAATTATAAAAATTGCTGGCATAAAAGGTATACATCATATACATGTTTGGAGTTTGGATGAAAATAATATTATGTTAGAAGGTCATATTTTAGTTCAAGATATGCTTATAAGTGAAACTAAGGGTATAAGTGATAAAATCGAACATGTTCTTAAAGAGCATTATAATATAAATCACATTATAATTAAGTTTGAAAGTGTAGAATGTACTGATGATAATTGTTTGATATAAAATATAAGTTTATGTTATAATAAAGGGTAGGTTTTCGTTTTAGGGGGGACATAAGATGGAAAAGCCATTATTTGAAGCAAACAAGCTTATATATAAAAGTAATTTAAAGTACGATAATGTGATAGTAGAAAGAGGAAAGGTTAACTTTATTGTTGGAGAAAGTGGAAGTGGTAAAAGCACCTTCTTAAAGCTTTTAAATCAATCCATAAGCCCTATATCCGGAGAGATAAAATATAATGGGAAAGCAGTTGAAAATTATAATCCTATTTCTCTTAGACGTGATGTAAGTTTGGTTTCTCAGGAACCTTTTCTTTTTGATGAAAGTATACTAGAAAATTTCAAACAATTTTATCTTTTAAGAAATAAACAAATGCCAGATTTAGAATATATAAATTATATTACAAAGTTATGTTCCGTAAATGTACCATTAGAGCAAAATGCAGCTACATTGTCAGGAGGAGAACGACAAAGGGTATATATATCAATTTTTTTATCGCTATGCCCAAAGGTAATATTGCTAGATGAACCTACCTCTGCTTTGGATGAAAGCAACAGCTTTAAAATAATGAGAAATATAATAGATTTTTGTAAAGAAAAGAATATTGAATTAGTAGTAGTCAGTCATAATAACAAAATAATTGACGAATTTTCTGAAAATAAAATTTTTATTAAAAAGGAGGCGTAAAGGTGAAAGGAGCTGTAGAATTAAGCATTTTTCAATTTTCTTTAATATATTTACTTTTAATAGTAGTTTTATTTGTAATGAAAAAATCAAAAATTAATCAATCAAAGCTACTGTTAGTTGCAAGTATAAGAATGTCTGTTCAGCTTGTAATTGTAGGGTTTATCCTTCAATTTATAATAGGTAACCCAAATCCATTCTATACTATTATTTTTATTGCTTTCATGCTTACGTACTCTATACATACTATATTTAAAAATATAGGCAATCTTAGTTATAAATTTAAAGTTTCAATTGCTAGTGCACTATCTTTTGCCGGCCTTTTCGTTTTAATCTTTTTTGTTACTGTAATTGTTGGTAAATCATTTTTTAATCCTCAATATACTATACCATTAGCTGGAATGATAATAGGCAATGCTATGACCGGTATAAATATTGGTGTTAAAACCTTTATGGATTCAGTAAAAAAAGAAAAAGGTAAACTTAATACACTTTTAAATTTAGGAGTTGAACCAAAAGAGATTTTAAAGCCATATGTTAATAATTCATTAGAGACAGCTCTGATTCCAACTTTAAATTCCATGATAGGAATGGGGATAATATTTTTACCAGGAATGATGACAGGGCAGATTTTGTCAGGCACATTGCCTACTACAGCAATTATGTATCAAATAGCGATTATGATAGCAATTTGTACTTCTGTTTGCTTGTCGGTATTTTTATCTTTAAATTTAGGATATAAGTCTTTCTATAATGAAAAAAAGCAATTTGATTTTGAAATTAATTAAAATTTTATTGATAAAAGTACTAAAAGGTGGTAGTATTATATTATACAAGTGAGAATGAATATCAATTTCGAAGGAGAACGTAAATCATGCTTCAAACTAAAACAAGAAACGATAATGAATTTGGACAAAAAAATAATAAGGCTAAAAAACTTTTGTTGCTTTTAGGTGTAATAGGACCAGGTTTAACGGTTATGCTTGCCGATACAGACGCTGGCTCCATAATTACAGCAGCACAGTCTGGAGCTGAATGGGGCTATAAGCTTTTAGCTTTGCAACTAATACTTATTCCAATTTTGTATTTTGTACAGGAACTGACAACTAGAATAGGTATTACTACTGCAAAAGGTCATGGAGAGCTTATTCGTGAAACTTTTGGAAAGAAGTGGGCGTGGGTTTCCACCGGTACTCTTTTTATTGCAGCACTAGGAGCACTTGTTACAGAGTTCTCAGGTATAGTAGGGGTTGGAATGCTATATGGAATTTCTAAGTGGATTACTGTGCCTTTAGTTGCATTAATTTTGATATCAATATCACTAGCGGGAAAATATAAGCGTGTAGAGAAAATTGCTATCTTTGTAGGAATATTTGAAGTAGTGTTCATACCAGCCGCTATATATGCAAAACCTGATTATGGTTTAATGCTAAAAGAGCTTGTTGGTAGTCAGCCATTAAATAATAGTTCGTATTTGCTACTTGTAGCAGCAAACGTAGGTGCAGTAATAATGCCTTGGATGATATTTTATCAGCAGGGTGCTGTAATTGACAAAGGTTTAAGTAAGGATTCTATTAAGTTTAGTAGGATAGATACTTTTTTCGGCTCAATAGTAACCCAAATAGTTATGGGAGCTGTTTTAGTATTGACTGCAGCTACGTTGGGTAAAATGAATCATTATACTCCACTAGAAAATATTCAACAAATAGCCAATGCACTTACTCCTTTTCTTGGGAGCTTTGTTGGTAAGGTTCTTTTTGCAATAGGTCTTACAGGTTCGGCCTTGATTGCAGCTATTGTTGTTTCGTTAGCAACTTCTTGGGCCTTTAGTGAAGTACTAGATGTAAAGGGTAGTTTAAATAATAAATGGAGTGAGGCTCCTGTATTTTATGGCATTTATTGCGGAGGCATAATCGTAGCTGCAATATTGGTGCTTATAGGAATTCCTCTAGTTTCTTTAACAGTTGCGGTAGAAGTAATGAATTCGTTATTGTTACCTATTGTGCTCGGATTTTTACTTGCACTAGGATGGAAGGTTCTGCCAAAAGAATACAAATTAAAGAAATGGGAAAAAGCAATTTTGATTTTTATTTATGTCCTCGTTTGTTCTTTAGGCTTATTTACTATATTTCAGCTTTTTTAATAACACTATTTTCTTTTGAAAAACAAATAACAAAAGTGGTGCCAAAATTAAGTTTGCTATTAACTTTAATAGTACCTTTGTGTGCTTCTACAATTGTTTTTGCTATAGTTAGTCCTATACCGGCTCCGCCGGTATTCTTATCCCTTGAAATATCGCTTCTATAAAACCGTTCAAAAATATATGGCAAATCTTTTTCGCTAATGCCTATGCCGTTATCTTTAACTTCAACTAGTGTATTTCCTTTTTCAATTTTTAAAGATAATTTTGTAATTCCGCCTGCTTTAGAATATTTTAATGAGTTTGAAAGCAGGTTAAATACAACTTGTCTAATTTTATCTTTGTCCATAAATACTATTATATTTGGAGCTATTTCTGAGACTATGTCTAAGCTATTATTTTTATATAATGGCTTGAAAGATAAAACTATTTTTTCTAATTCATAAGATAAATCAAAGTTACATTTACTTAAGTTTAAATTAGTATCCTCTAATCGT
>JAJXYA010000234.1 GCA_021780795.1 Bacillota bacterium
ACAGATTAGCAAAAGGGTACTTATCTAAAGGCATTAAAACTTTTCCACCAACGGAAAATGCTTCCCAAAGTCTTTTAACTTCCTCAGTATTACTGCAGGCTACAGCAAAAGATATTGAAGGATTAAATTTAAAATATGGTCCTCCGCTTATAGCTGCAAAAGGAAGACCTGCTAAAGTGAATTGTACTGTTTCTGCATTGCCTGAAGGAGTATCTTCTATAATATTAAAGCTTTCTAGCCTGGAATCTTCAAAAAGAGTGACATAAAACTGGGCTGCCTCTTTTGCATCTTTATCGTACCATAAATGAGGAATTAATTTTTCCATAAAAATCACCATCCTTAATATTTATTATGACTGAATTTTCAGTCAATATCGTTACACACATTGTACTATAGTGTCATTTTTCTGTCAAAATAAATGTTTTTTTTGCATTATCTAATAAGAAATGAAACTACAATAACTACAAGAGTACTAATTAATGTACCAAGCAAATAATATTCAGCAAAATCTTTTTCTTTTGATATTCTATCATATCTTGCTATAGATTTAGCAGTTAATACAAGACCAATTGCAGAATATTGTCCAATAGATATAAATATAAGGATTATAATTCTTTCTATAGTTCCAATAAACCTTCCCGCATTGTTATCTTTAAGTTTTTCTTCTTCACTTATCTCAGGCTTATATTTTGATATAAGTTTTGAAATAACTATATTTGCTGGCTTATGTATGATTAAAAGAGCTAAAAGCCAAGATACGATAAATAGCTTGGACATATTTAGTGCGTTAACAATTTGAGCAAAACAGCTATTTAAATTTATAGATATTTTGTTTATATAAAGTACATATGAAATCACCGATAAAGTCATAATATGTAGAATTTGGTCAATAAAAAATATATCCCGAATCCTATCTATATCTAATTTATTATTTTCTTTAAGCTTATTTTTATACAAATATTTTATAACATCTATTATAGTATGAAATATAGCCGCAACTGTAATAGCAAAGATTATATAAATAGAAACTATTGGCAATGAAACCACTATCATCGTAATATAGTAGCAAGCACAATGAATAAAAACCCACTTTATTTTCTCTTCTTTTTTCTCAGCCATAATGCTTGTCTGGGCATAAAAATCGCCAATTATATGTGCTAATAATAGAAAAATAAAATATTCTTTAACCATCTTTTCTCCTTATCCCTATAAGTACATTATCGATTGCACTTACAGCTGCCTTATATGCATAATATTTTCCAGTTGCCAGACTTTTTTGAACTGAAGGTTGCTTTATAGAAAGTCTTTTAGCTGCACTTAATTGATTATCTTGATATTCTAACATATCCCATATTACTTCTCGCTGCCTGCTGCTCCAACTTTCTTTTATAGCATTCATTAAGGATAAAATAGTATTTAATAGTATAATACTTTCATCCTTTTCTCCTTCCATTTCAATTCTTACATCAGAAGGAGCTACCTGTTTTCTTTTTTCATTTTCTTTTAAATAATTAATTGCCGACCTTGCTTTGTAATAGGCCGGTCCGTCAGCTCCTAAAGGCATCTCACTATTAATATATGTAGTTATAGCACCAATACCTACACCAAATCGTATTTTTGTTGGATACATTTTTCTTTCGATTTCCAAAATAATATTCATTACATTTTCTCCTGTACAAATAAGACCTTGAAATTCATCGCCAAGGGTTATCATAAACTTTGAAGCAATATCAGCTTCATAAGTTTTATTTATAAATTCCAAAACTTCCTTTAAGCTTTCCTGAACACTATTTCTATCCTCTATTTTTTTAGATTCCTTGATATCACCTATTATAGCTATGTATATGGCCATTTAAATCACCTCTCCAATAACTTCATTATATAGTTCTATAAGTGAATAATCAAATATTATTCATATATAAAGCTATATTATTGCATTATTGCATTTTAACAGCATAAAAAAACTTCCTATCAATAATGATAAGAAGTGACTATTATAAACTGCCCTCAACATGTAATTTTAATTCAATACCTTTTTTTGTTGTTGCAAGTCCACCCAATGCTGTTTCTCTAAGTTCGCAAGGTAACTGCTTACCAACCCTATACATAGCTTCTACACAGTCATCAAAAGGAATCCTGCTTTTTACTCCACTCATCACTAAATCTGCTGTAGAAAGTGCACTAACAGCACCAGCAATATTTCTCTTTGCGCAAGGTACCTCCACAAGTCCTGCTATAGGGTCACAAACTAATCCAAGAATATTTTTAATTACGATTGCCGCGGCATCTAACGCCATTTGTGGAGTTCCCCCCATAATTTCTACAACAGCCGCTGCTCCCATAGCTGCAGCCGATCCGCACTCTGCTTGACACCCTCCTTCTGCACCAGCCATAGTAGCATTTTTAGCTATTAAAATTCCAACACCTGAAGCAGTAAATAGTGCCTTTATTAATTCGTCTTCAGTTTTATTTAATTTTTCACCAGCAGTAATAATGACAGCAGGCAATATTCCACAGGAACCAGCCGTTGGAGCTGCAACTATTTTGCCCATAGCAGCATTCACTTCAGCTGAGGATAAAGCTCTAGCCATAGCTTTAACTAAAAAATCACCACATAAAGTATTTCCTCTACTTGCATATTTATATAACTTCACAGCATCTTTACCAATTAATCCACTTACCGATACAACCTCATGAGTCATTCCATATTCAGCAGCTTCCTTCATAACCTTTAAACTGTTTCTCATTCTATTTATTGCTTTTTCTTTAGTTCTACCACTACTTTCTACTTCTTGAAATAATGTATATTCTCCAATAGACACGCCTTCTTTTCGGCATATATCAACAAGCTCTTCTCCTGTGTTTACAAACATAAATTTATTCACCCTTCCGTAATTGGATTAACGCATCTTATGCTATATATATTTCCTAATTGTTTTATACTTGAAACCACCTCTTCACAAATAGCACTATCCGTTTCAAATATCATCGTTGCATTAAGTCCTTTAATTTTTCTATAAAACTTTAAATAAGCTACATTAATGCCTGCTTCATAAATTATCGTACTTACCTTGGATATCATACCAGGAATATCTTTAAGCCTTATTATAAGTGCTGGATAATTTCCTGTAAAATCAACTACCATTTTGTCGATCTCATTAATAATAATATTTCCACCACCAATAGAAGAGCCTAAAATTTCAATAACACTTTCATCAAACTTTTTGATTTCAAACTTTACCGTATTAGGATGTACTTCTCCTAAATCTTCCTCAATAAAATCAAATTTAATCTTTTTTTCCTTTGCAAACATAAAAGAATTTTTTAACCTTGCATCCCAAGGATCCATACCCAAAACTCCTGCTACCAAAGCTTTATCTGTTCCATGTCCTTTATAAGTTTTTCCAAAAGAACCATGCAAATAAAACTTCACTTCTTTTATGTCCTCTTCACCTGCAATTATAGCTGCAATTTTACCTAGTCTTGCGGCTCCAGCTGTATGTGAACTAGAAGGCCCAACCATAATGGGTCCTAAAATATCAAAGCAGCTAAATTGTTTCATAATTCCACCATCCATTTTTAATTTGTTTATATTATATACTATTTTTTTCTAATTTAATATTATTACACTGATAAAATAACATATTTTTATCAATTTATCAATAAAATTTATTTATTGTTTTTAATTTTTAATTTAATAAATTTGGTGTATAATATTTAGGCAAATGTTATAATTACAATATAATTTGTAACTTGGAGGGAAAAAACTTGAAGAATGTTAAATCGTGGAAAATATTCATCTTTTCAGCTTTATGCTTCTTATTTGTAGGTGTATTGTATATTACTATGAAAAACTACTTATTGGGTGGATTATTTTCAATGTTAGGAGCTATATATTTTTATTTAAGCAGAGCTCAATATAAAAACGAACAAAAAAAATCGATTTTAAGAACACAAAATGAAAAGTTTGTAAGTCTGAAGCTAGAATTAAAGGAATTGATTGCAGAAAAGAAAAAATATGAAGCAATTAATAGATATAGAGAAATTACTGGAGCTAACTTAAAAGAAGCCATGGATTATATAGAAAAAATTTGTAGAGAAAAATAAAGCTGACATATTACTTAACAGTATAAATAAAAAAACATCCTTTGATTAGCGTAAAATATGGTATTGAATAAAATTCTATCCATCTCAATTCCTTTAGAGGAATTGAGATGGATAGAATTTAAAGGTTAAATACTTCCTTTGCAACTTCATGAACTAGCTTTATTTTAGCCCATTGTTCTTCTTCTGTAAGTTTATTTCCTTCTTCAGTAGATGCAAATCCACATTGAGGACTTATGCAAAGACGTTCTAAAGGAATATATTTAGTTGCTTCTTTAACACGATTAATTATATCTATCTTATTTTCTAGCAAAGGATTTTTAGTTGTAATTAGTCCTAGTACAACTTTTTTATCTTCACTTACATATTGAAGTGATTTAAAATCTCCAGAGCGTTCATCATCAAATTCTAGATAAAAGGCGTTAACATTTTCTTTTGAAAAAAGATCTTTTGCCACAAAATCATATCCACCTTGGCACGCCCATGTAGAGTGAAAATTTCCTCTGCATATATGAGTATTTATTACAAGATCTTCTGGCTTGTCTTCAATTGCAAGATTATTTATCCTAATTAATTTTTCAATAATGTTTTGAAGTCCAATTTCATCTGTTCCAAAAATAAACTTAGCATTGGGGTCAACGCAAACTCCCCATGTACAATCATCAAATTGAACATTTCTGCAACCTGCTAAATACAAATCTTTGATTACCTTTTTATAACCGGTAGCAATATCAGAAATCAACTCCTCTTCATTAGCATAAATTTTTTTAGTTCTTTCTATATTTTGAGGTATAATCATTTGAAATAAAAATTGTGCTGGTGAAGGAATTGTCTGCCTTGCAACAAAATCATTTTCTTCAAATTGTTTTACAAACTTAAAATGCTCTATAAAAGGATGCTCCTTTATAGAAACTTTACCAGTTAAATATGTATCATCTATTAAAGCAGCTTCTCCATGAAAGGGAATTCCTATATTTGTTTTTTCATGTCCAATCCCATCAAATGCCCAAATAAAATCAAGATGCCAGGAACTTCTTCTAAACTCTCCGTCTGTTATAACTGAAAGTCTAGCTAACTTTTGCTTTGAAATTAAATCTTTAATAGCCTCATCTTCAACCTTTTTCAATTGTTCTAATGTAATTTTCCCATTTGAATATTCACTTCTTGCCTTTTTTAAAAAATCTGGTCGCAAAAAACTTCCAACAATATCGAATTTAAAAGGTGCATTTTTACTCATATATATTATCTCCCATCTATAGATGAAGTAATCTTCATCAAAAATTTTGTTAATGTAATAATAGCAGATAATTTTAATTATAGCATAACTCTAAAAAACTATCACTTGTTATAGCTTTTAACTATAACAAGTTGTTTACGTTATTTTTTAGTGCTTCTATATATCTATTAGCCAGCTTACTAAGGGTAATATCTTTATGAGAAATCCATCCAATAATTATTTCTTCATCCACCTGCAAAGGCACAGCAATAATATCGTGTCCATTCAAGTCTGAGCTTAAAATCCCAGTAGAAATTGTATACCCCTCTAATCCAATCAAAAGATTAAAAAGAGTTGCTCTATCACTGACTTTAATATTTTTTTTATGTGAAAGTGTGCTTAAAATTTCTTCTGAAAAATGAAAGGAATTATATTCTCCTTGCTCAAAATATAAATAGGGGTAATTTTCCAAATCCTCCATTGTCACTTTTTCCTTTTGGGAAAGTGGATTATTTTTACTAATAAAAACATGAGGTCTTGCGATAAATAGCTTTGTAAATTGTAACTTGTTTTCTTTGAACAATTTGTTTAGAATCTTCCTATTGAACTCATTTAAATATAAAATTCCTAGTTCACTTCTTAGATTTTTAACATCATCGATAATTTCATAAGTTTTAGTTTCCCTTAAACTAAATTCATATTCATCATTCACATATTGTTTTATTAAATCCACAAATGCATTAACAGCAAAAGCATAATGCTGAGTCGATACAGAAAAATGCTTAACAGAAGGTTTAGCATCAAAATATCTTCTTTCTAATAATTCTGTTTGTTCAACTACCTCTCTTGCATAACCTAAAAACTCTGCTCCTTGAATAGTAACACTAATTCCTCTATTGGTGCGCTGAAAAATAGTTGTATTAATTTCAGTTTCAAGCTCTCTAATTGCACTAGAGAGACTTGGTTGAGTTATAAAAAGTTTTTTAGCTGCAATGTTAATTGAACCGCAATTTGCAATCATAATAGCATACTTTAGTTGCTGCAATGTCATTCTACCACCACCGTACAAGTTAACTTTCTGATTTTTTATTGTTCATTATTTTCATTTTGAAGTAAGCTATTTTTTCTACCATAAGTAAAGTAAATAGTTAAGCCAATTACAAGCCAAACTATAAATCCTATCCAAGTTTTTAATTGTAGTCTTGATAATAGCATAATGCAGCACAATATAGTGATTATTGGTAAAAATGGTACTCCTGGACATTTAAAAACCCTTTTAAAATTAGGCATAGTATGTCTAAGCTTTATTACAGAAAGAGATACTACTATAAAGCCAAGCAAAGTTCCAATACTTAAAAACTGCACTATTATATCAAGTGGCAAAAAACCTGCTATTACTGCAGCTATACTTCCAGTTATTATAGTTGAAATATAAGGGGTTTTATGCGTTGGATGTATCTTAGAAAAAAACTTAGGCAATAACCCATCTCTAGACATACCCATAAACACTCTAACTTGACCATATAGAACCACTAATAAAGTGGACATCATTCCAATAATAGCACCAACTCCAACAAGAGATGACCCCCAATATATGCCTACCCTAGATAATGCTCCTGGTACTGCATTCTCAGAAATTATTTCTTTAAAGGGAACTAACCCAGTAAGAACAAAAGCCACTGAAATATATAATATACTTACTACGGCAAGACACATCATTAGTCCTAAAGGAAGATCTCTTTTAGGATTTTTCGCTTCTTCTGCCGATGTAGAAATGGCATCAAAACCAATATATGAAAAGAAAATAGTAGCTGTACCTGCAAATATACCCTTCCAGCCATATGGATTAAACGGCTTGTAATTTGATACATTTATATGTGACATTCCAAGTCCTATAAATAAAAGTATTATAACAATTTTAACTCCAACAATTATATTATTTACTTTTGCACTTTCACTCATTCCATAGCACAAAAGACCTGTAATCAATGCAATAATAAGTATTGCTGGCAAATCAACAATACCACCATTACTTGGAGAGGCAGTTATTGCTTTAGGTAAATAAATCCCGATGTTGTTCAATATACCTAAAAATGTTCCAGACCAACCTGATGCAACAGCACTACATGCAACTAAATATTCAGCTGTTAAACACCAGCCTATAATCATTGCTACTATTTCACCAAAAGCTATGTACGAATAAGAATAAGTACTACCTGCAACCGGAAACATAGTTGCAAGTTCTGAATAACATAAGCCACAAAAGCATGCTACGATAGCCGCCAAAACAAATGAAACGATAATAGCTGGCCCTGCAGCATGCGCTCCTTCTCCTGTAGCAACAAATATACCTACTCCTACAACGGCACCTATTCCTAAAGCACCAATATCCTTTGCTGTTAAATTTTTCTTTAATGGCGATCTTTCCACTGATTCAAGTACTTGTTCAGCGGTTTTCTTTTTCCAAATATTCATTTTATTCTCCTCGTCTTATGTCAATATATTATTTGATTATAATTTTATAAAACCACTTATATATTATAATGTCTATTATAATACGAATCAATGCAAAAATGTATTTTTTAAACACTTTTACAATGATTGTGTCCATAAATGTTTGCAAAACAACATGGAGTAGTAGCCAAATAAAAACATTATTTATCTCCTACTCCATTATAAACTTTTTTACATTTTTATAAAATTAATATTCTTCTTCTCTTCTTCCAAACTCTGGAGATTCAATCCATTGCTCTGCATTCGTAAGTATACGACTTAATTCTTCGAAAACTTCATAATGTTGTTTTTCTTGTTTAATAAGATATTGAAATATCTCTTTTTCATCTTCTTTTGCTTCTTTTAAAAACTTTTCATATAAATCTATGCTATTCTTTTCCGTATCCGCTGCTATTCTATAAAAAGCCAATTGATTAGAATCTCTTTGTCCCTCTGTTTCAATATCTTTAGCATCAGAATATATATTAGGGAAACTTAAAAACAAATCAGAATCTATTAACCTGTAAGTCACTTTATTTATCTTATTTTCTAAAATTCCAGCATGTCTTTTTTCTTCTTCTGCTAACCAATTACATAACCCGTGTAATTCATTACCCTTATTTTTTTCTGCTTGTTCTCTATAGTATTTTTCTCCGTCTAATTCCATATTAATTGCATATTGTAATATATCCATAAAAAATCTCCTCCATATGTTATCTTTATAAATTTATATATTTAATGTTTATGTCTTTTTACTTAATGACTTTTAATAATTATATTATAACATATAATTTCATAAAGACAACAATTATTATTATTTAATAAGTTTTATCGAAAGAGTTTTTATCTACTTTTCTTGAAGCTATTTAAACTAGTTCCTTCATCTCACTTGCTGTAGCACTCAATTCTTGTGAGCTTGCAATTACTTCTTCACTAGTAACTGCAATTTGATTAATAACTTCTGTCACCGATTTAAATTTTAAAATAGCATCTTCTGTTAATTGGGTTATAGTGGAATTAACACTTACTATATTATTTGTTTCATTTATTTGTTCATTTATGCAATCATTGACTTCTTGTATATTATTACCAGAGTCTTTAAGTTTATTTATCATTTCTATAGTGTCTTTGACCGTTGAATTAGTAAGCGTATAGCCACTTGAAATTTTATCATTATTTTCTGACATTAAAGCTTTTACATCAGAAATTTCATTTTTAAATTCACTTATTATACCGTTAATATTATTTAATGATTGTCGACTATCTTCGGCAAGTTTTCTAACTTCTTCTGCAACTACAGCAAAGCCTTTACCCATTTCTCCAGCCCTTGCTGCTTCTATGCTTGCATTTAATGCTAAAAGATTTGTTTGCTCAGCAACACTATCAATAACTTTCAATATATTATCAATATTATTGGACCTCTCTTCTAAAACATTAATTGCATTGTATGTATTTCCTGTACTATTATTAACATCAGAAATTATTTTTAATAATTCACTTAAGGATGCTTCATTATTATTTGATATTTCAATTAAACTTAATGAATTTTTAGAGATACCATTGATTTTATTTAATACTCCTTCATTAATTTCCAATAATTTTTTTATAGTTAAATAATTTTCTTTTGATTTGTTTAGCACAATATTTGAATCACTATTAATAATTTCGCTACTTTCTGCAATTTTTTGAATAGAATTATTTTCCTCTTCGATTGCAACAGTTAGCGTATTGCTAGCATTTGCTACAATTCCAGATATTTCTTTCAATTTTTTAAGTAAATCTGATATTTTTTCATTCTTTTCAATAAGCTTTTGTTCATCTTCTTCAACATTTTTCAAAATGATCCTTGCCATGATTGTAAAAAACAATATACCAAAGGATATAAAAACAATTACTATTGCTCTAATTAACAATTCCCTGATTAAAACACTTTTATCTGGAATCAATCTAGAGTTCATAATAAACAAAGTAATTTCACAAACTATACTTAAAGTAATTGAAGAAATTATAAGCTTTAAATCTAAAAATAATGCTCCCAATAAAATAAAATAAAAAACAACTACCCATAGTTCTTTTGAAGGAACCATAAAATTTAGATACATATAATTAAAGTAACAAATAACAAGAAGAGTTACTTTTAAAACATTAAAAAAACTATCCCATTTTTCAGGTTTTAAAACCTGTTTATACAGTACATAAAATACTATTATTTCTAGTATCACACTAATGGCAAATATTACAAGCAGATTCCAAGCTATATCTTCATATAAGCCTATAATTTTTAATACAATAAAAGTAATTGAAGCCATAAACGCACTAAAACAACATAAAAGTATTACATTTCTTAAAACTCTTTTTTGATACTCAATAATTTTACTAGACTCTCCTAACAAGAAAAAACAACCCCTTATTGTTTATTTTACCATTTATATAACAATGCTGCCATTGTATAACCTGCAGCAACTGAACAAAATATAGATAAATCATTTTCTTTAAATTTATACGATTGTACCTTTTCTTCTAAAGCCATGAAAGGGCTTGTACAACCTGTATAACCATATTTTTCTCCAATAAAAATCGCTTTATCTTCACCTAAACCTAACTTCTCTATCGTTAAATTTAAATCTGTTTTTGAAAATTGAGACATGAAATAATGTTTAATATCATTTGAAGCTAAACTATTTTCATCTAAAATACCTGTAATAAGATTTACCCATTTATCTGATAAAAAACTAAAATCAAAGGGATCCCATTTTATTTTTCTGTCATATTCATCAGTTTCATCTTTCCACATATTTGTAAGACCACATACTGGAAATCTAATATATTCATTATATTCGCAGTCCGTATACATTTTTGAATCTATTATACCTCTTAAAGTTTCTTCTTCTTTAGCCTCTAAAATTACCGCCGAAGCCCCATCTGAAAAGCAAGAATACATTACCAAATCATCTTCTCTTGCAAAATTGCTCATCACTATAGAGCCAATAACTAAAATACGCTTGTATTTTTTGTCTGTTTTTAAATATCTAGCTGCAATATCTACTCCTGTAATCATTCCAATACAATCATTATTGATATCAAATACATTTGTTGCATTTGCTGCTCCTAATTTATTTCTAAGTATCAATGCACAACATGGTGTTAAATATTCAGGTGTATCAGAAACGCAAATTATTGCATCGATATCTAAAGCTGTCAAGTTAGCATTATTTATAGCTCTAATTGCTGCTTCATAACTCATAGTTATGCTATTTTCACCTTCATTTGCTAGCGTTCTTCTATTCCTACCAAGTTTTCTTGCCAATCCTTTTGCATGATCAGTTAAATTGTATTTTTCAAAATGGTTTTCAAAATAATTGTTATGTAATATTCTTTCTGGATGATAACTTCCTAGTCCTACTATGTGTACATTTTTATACATTTTTTCACTCCTTTAAGCTTAATTATAAACAAAATCATATTATAACATTTTCATACAAATTGTATCATTTATAATACTTTTTTTCAATAATTATATATAATCACCTTATTATTTAACAATGATTAGCCCTTTATACTATAAAAAAATGAACCAGCCTACTTAAATTTCAGCTGATTCATTCATTTTAAACAATTAACAATTTTCTTTCATTTACATGATGACCGAATTCAGGTAAAAATATGAAACTCTCCTGATCTGGATCTAAATGTTCCTGCATGATTGGTGGCATATAAGAAGATGTAAAGCAAAATCCATATTTTAAATTATGATATCCTTGGGAAAGTCCACCTTGTTTTTTTACCTTTAATACTGCTGGCTCTGTCACTGACCAATGTGTCTTAAAGTCAGATTTCATTTCTTCATAAGTAAAATCTTCCCCCTTAAAACTCCAAACAATATCTTCTTTTTCAAATTTTTCTCCGTCTACAAATAAAGTTCCAGGACGAAGCTGGCTTAAAAAAATTCCACGATAGTAAGGAAGTCTCACCTTTAACTGAAAGCCCACCACTTTTCCATTTTCTACAATATTCCTAAATCCAACTGATTGAATAACTTCTCTTTCCATAATAGCCTCCTTAATCTCCCAGTAAATTTTTCAACATAATATGTTGTTTTCTAAGGGTCTGACCTACTTCGTATCCTGATTCATATTTATCTGCACCTTCATATTCACTTAACAAATATCCATCCCATCCATGATCCTGCATCACTTTGATAACTTCTGGATATGGAATCGTAGTTTCCTTAAAATCATCACTCATGTGAATAAATTTAGCATGACAACAATATATATATGGAAGTAATGGAATAATGTCTTCTGGTGTATTTGGTTTATAATTAGGATCCTTCCATTCACCTTCGGAGAACTCTGTACGGAACACACTAAAATCGATATTTAGCCCAAAATTCTTCGTTCCAGTTTCTTTGATGAAATCAACAAAATCTGTTACAAGTTTTCCTTTAAGATTTGATGGTGTATGGATTTCTGGACACATTTTTATATTCAGTTCCTCTGCTAGAGGAAGTGCTCCATTTATAATTTCACGCCAGTTATTTACAGGTTCAAGAAGATCATTTATTACTGGCATCTTGGTTCTCATTACAGTAAATCCAAGACGATGCGCTAAGCGAATATCTCTTTTTAACATTTCCACCGACTCTTCTGTGGTAAGATCTCTGTCTCCTAATACATGAGAATCAATCCAGTTTCCATATTCCACAGGTACAACTTCATATTTATCACAAAGACGGTGCCATTTTTCTACCCATTCATCACTCGGATATGGATAATTTTCAATATGTGTGTTAGCTAAAATTTCAATGCCATGAGCGCCCATATCATGTACATCCTCAAAACATTCTTCTAATGTCTTCGTTAATCCAAATTCAGCAGAGTAGCTATATAAAGCAACACCACGCTTTGGTCCTTTATGGTCATATTTATACATGTTATTTCCTCCTTAAAATTTCGTTTCTTTTAATCACAACTTGCAACCGATTACTTGTACTCCAAACATATATCTTTCAAAGATCAAGATATACTTGTTTTGGTAATTTCATTATAAATGGTTTCATTTTATTTCACTTCTCTATTATTCACATATTGATTTTCATATTTTGCAATTATACTATGTCAATACATATGTGTGCAAATATTGACTATATTTTTTTGTATTTATTTGCAATTATAATGCATAACTTAATAAAAAAAACTGTCATATTATTTTATTTGACAGTTTTTTTATTTATTTATATTTATTTTCCATCTTTTCTAATCATAATCATACGAATTTCATTGGGTTCTAGCTTCATTCCTAATCTCAAACTCCCATTTATCGTTTTTTTCTTTTCTGATATAATCTCTGGCACAGCTGTCTGTTTTAGATATTCAATATCTTCTCTGGAAAGCTCTTGATCACAACCAAATGCAATCCACTTATCTAATATACTTCCCTTCTCTTCATTTAGAATGTTCTGACGAATAGTATATGTATGATTTTCAATAAACTGTAATTCAATCTCCAGACTTTTTGATTCCCTGTTTACATATATCTTTTTCAAATCTTGAGGTTTATAGGAATTTTCCTGAGTCAAAAAATACTTAGGTCCTAATGCTTTATTGTTACAGCAAAGTATACGAATATCTCCCTCATCTTCTGCAGTTATTATGCAATTATCCATATGCATGATTTGATGTTTTCCCATATTATCTAGAAACATATATACGTAGTAAGATGGTTTATGAATTCCATTTCTAGAAATGAGTCCATTACTGCCTGATAAAATAGTATTAGAATCCAAAAATACATTGATTAAATCAGATGCATAAAAAATCCCCATTACATCTAATTTTTTATAATTTTTCAATACATTTTCTACAATAAATGTGCCCTTAAAGCAGCTGTCTTGAAC
Source organism: Bacillota bacterium (assembly GCA_021780795.1). Next base: position 13,710 of record JAJXYA010000234.1, read on the forward strand.
ATAATTTCGATTTGCCAGACTATTTCCCCATTCTGTTATCCAAAATTGTCCCTTATAATTATTCTCTTTCAATAAATTTTTTAGCCAATCTATCTGCATACTCAAGAAATCTTTGTTACCAATCTTTTTTAGCTGTGATTTGTAAGCATAATTTTCTTTTACTTCACCTACATCCACATATGGGAAGTGAAAGGATGTAAATATATCTGGTGGATTTGGCAGTTCTAGAAAACTTTTTACAACCATTTTTGTAAATTCATTATCAACGGAAGGAATTACTCCAGGTCCTGCAATCTTAGCCTCTGGAATTATTCTTTTTACAATTTTATAGCCTTGTTCCCATACAGCACCACTACTATAATCTTCTGATACATAATACGGTCTTTCATTTAAAAAGAAAGAAAACTCAAAAATCCATTGTCCAACAATATCTTGTCCATATCTCCTAACCATATGTTCCAAAACATTTTCTAAAACATTCTTCCATTCTTCTTCACTCTCAAATATTATGCTATTTTCATAGCTATAGATTTCTTCACTCTCGCTAGCTAGTGCCACATCCTTCCGTTGTCTTAAATCTATAAAAAGCTTCATTTTATTATCCACACAAAAATCTAAAATTTCATCTATAAATGCATAGTTATATTTCTTATGGAAAGAATCGTACATCATAAGCTGTTTTGAAAACACGTTCCACACACGAATGTATTCTACCTTCAGATTTCTTACCAGCGAAATTACTTGATTTTGAATATTTGCACCTTCCAAGGCATAAATTGGCCCCACATTTAGCAGCCTATTCTGCCACTTCTTTTCTAATTGCATATCTGCAACATTTACCTTAATTCTTATTGTTCCACTCTTTTCTTTTTCATGTAACAGTTTTTCTGTCAATAGGATTTGATACATCTGTTTTTTATCCTGTTCCACTGATAATTCTTTTATTTTCTTACTATATAGTTTCCGATATTCTCCAGGTGTCACCCCAACCTCTACTCGGAAAAT
>JAJXYA010000436.1 GCA_021780795.1 Bacillota bacterium
AAGGAACTTCTTCATGCAAAGTTCCTTCTTTACTAAAAGATATTATTTTAAAGCTCTTCTCTTATAACTCATTGCAAGGAATATAATCCATAAAGCAATTCCTGTTAAGCTTATTAATTGTGCTACCCTTATACCCCCGAACATTAAGCTATCCGTTCTTAATCCCTCTATAAAGAATCTTCCTAAAGAATATAATCCTATATAGGTAAAAAACACAGTTCCTATTCTAAAGGTTTTTGTTAATAAATAAATCAGCAATAAACCTACTATTAAATTCCATATTGATTCATAGAGAAAGGTTGGATGATAATACACGCCCTCTATAAACATTCCCTTTTGAATGAAATGCGGAAATTTACTTATGAACGCTTGAGTAACCGGTCCTCCATGCGCTTCACTATTAAAGAAATTTCCCCATCTGCCCATAGCCTGTGCAATAATTATAGATGGTGCTGCTATATCTGCAAAGCCTAATAGGTTCTCTTTTTTGTACCGTGTATATATAAATGCTGCCAACATGCCAAATATAATCCCACCATGTATAGCTAGCCCACCTTGACGTATATTAAATACCTGTATTAAATTATCCTTATATTGATTAAATTCAAATATTACATAATAAGCTCTAGCCCCAATAATAGCTATAGGAAAAGATATTAATATTATATTTAAAAGTTCATCATAATTAATATCTTTTAACTTACAAGTAAAACTAGCTAACAAAATTCCAACCATCATTCCCGTTGCAATAAAAATGCCATACCATCTAATATCTAATCCAAATATATTAAAAGCTATTGGATCCATACGTACCCTCTCCTTTTGTACTTTTATTTGCTCATTTGTTCATAAAGCTATTAATTCATGTAATTAAAAGAATCAAGTTTTAAATCAAACTTTATCCTCTATAATTAACCATATAATGATTGTGTATGACTATGATAAAAAAGTAAAGAAAAATATTTAAAATTTATTTCTTTTTATATACTCAGTATGCAATAACTTGTGACTTAAATGACTATTGGGCACCTCTAAAAACTCTTCATATATTTTAGTTATATATGGATTTTTGTGTGATTTTCTAATAGGTAGAGCTTTATCTTCATCATAAATAGCTTTTGCTCTTTCCTCTTTAATATTAATCTTTTCTTTTATTTGTGCAGTAACTATTGGTTGACCTCCACCAGTTACGCATCCACCAGGACATGCCATAACTTCAAGAAAGTCATATTGTTTCTCACCACTTCTAACTAAATTTAATAAATTTCTAGCATTACCTAATCCATGAGCTACAGCTGCAGTTATATTTCTTCCATCTGGCAATTCTATACTTACTTCTTTTATACCCTCAAGACCTCTAACACTTGAATATTCTATTTCCTCTAGCTCTTTTCCAGCTAAGAGTTCAAATATAGTCCTTAAAGCAGCTTCTGTTACTCCTCCGGTTGCTCCAAAAATTACTGAGGCTCCAGTGGATTCTCCAAAAGGATTATCGAACTCTTCATCTCTTATATTAACGAAGTCTATACCTGCCTCTTTTATCATTTGAGCCAATTCTCTTGTAGTTAGAACATAATCTACATCCTGCATATCATTATTAGATAGTTCCTCTCTTTCACCTTCAAACTTTTTACCAACACAAGGCATAATTGAGACAACAACAATATTCTTAGCATCGATTCCTATCTTTTCTGCAAAATAACTTTTAATTAAAGCCCCTTCCATTTCACTAGGTGATTTACAAGTGGATAAATTAGAAATCATATCAGGAAAATTATGTTCAACAAATTTTACCCAGCTGGGACAACAGGATGTCATTAGTGGAAGATTTTCGCCTTTACCTAATCTATTTAATAACTCAGTTCCCTCTTCCATAATAGTAAGGTCTGCCGCAAAATCAGTATCAAATACTTTATCAAAACCTAATTTCTTTAAGGACGATACCATTTTACCTGTAACTCTACTACCTATGGCCATACCAAATTCTTCGCCGAGTGCTATTCTTACTGCTGGTGCTGTTTGAACTACCACATACTTATTTGGATTTTCTATTGCCTGCCAAACTGACTTTAAACTCTCCTTTTCATGTAAGGCTCCTACTGGACATGCTAAAATACATTGGCCGCAATTTATACATACTGATTCCTTTAGTGGTCTCTCATATATAGTTGTAACCTTAGTGTCAAACCCTCTATCGGAAAAATTTATTGCATGGACACTTTGAATGTTTCCGCAGGTTGCGATACATCTTCCACAAAGAATGCATTTTTCAGGATCTCTTACTACGCAGCACGAAGAATTATCTATACTTCCACGGCTCTTCTCTCCATTATATTTTATATCTCTGACATTTAATTCTTTTGCTATGCTCTGTAAATCACAATTTTCGCTCCTTATACAAGTTGTACACTCTCTTTTATGGTTAGATAATAATAACTCTACTACCATTTTCCTAGCGTCCCTAACTTCTGCACTATTAGTTTTTATCTCCATTCCATTTTCAGCTGGAAGAGTACAAGAAGCCAATAATTTTCGTCCTACTTGTACCACACACATTCTACAACTAGACACCTCATTGATTTCTTTTAAAAAACATAATGTAGGTATTTTAGCTCCAACTAATTTTGATGCCTCAAGTACAGTAGTCCCTTTGGGAACTTCTACCTGTATTCCATCTATAATCAAGTTTACCAATTCCATTTTATTCACCTCCAAGGACAAATATTATATTTTAACAATAGCTTTGAACCTACATATATTCATACACATTCCACATTTCAAACATACATCTGGATCAATTCTATGCGTTTCTTGTAACTTGCCACTAATAGCACCGATATTACAATTACGAGTACATAGTCCACAGCCTTTGCATTTATCCTCTAAAATCACATATTGTATCAGTGACCTACAAACTTTAGCTGGACATTTCTTATCATTTACATGAGAAATATATTCATCCCTAAAATGATTTAAAGTGGAGAGTACTGGATTAGGTGCTGTCTGACCAAGTCCACATAGTGCAACTTTTTTTATTCCCAAAGCTAAATGCTCAAGCTTATCTAAATCCTCCATCTCAGCAGTTCCCTTTGTGATATCTTCAAGCATTTCAAGTAATCTTTTAGTTCCTATTCTGCAAGGAGTACATTTACCACAAGACTCATCCTTTGTGAAGTCAAGGAAGAATCTAGCCACATCCACCATACAATTGTCTTCATCTAAAACTATCATTCCTCCAGACCCCATCATAGAACCAAGAGCAACTAAACTATCATATTCAATGGGATTATCAAGCTCTTTTTCTGGAATACATCCACCTGAAGGACCACCTGTTTGAACTGCTTTAAAGTTCTTTGCATTTGGTATGCCTCCACCGATTTCAAAAATAGTCTCCCTGAGAGTTGTTCCCATAGGGATTTCTATAAGGCCAGTGTTTGTAATTTTCCCTCCCAAGGCAAAAACTTTGGTACCTGGACTTTTTTCTGTACCTATTCCTCTAAACCAATCAGCTCCATTTAAAATAATAGGAACTATATTAGCAAAAGTTTCAACATTATTTATAATTGTAGGCTTGCCCCAAAGTCCATTTACAGCAGGGAATGGTGGTTTGGGCATAGGCAT
>JAJXYA010000440.1 GCA_021780795.1 Bacillota bacterium
CTCCGTTTCATCTTTTTTATCATAATAAATATAACAAATATATCTATCTGTATTTTCATCATACTCCGTACGTTTTTCGTAGCTTGCAAAGTTAAGCATACAACGCTCCACTGCATTTCTTTCCTTGGAAATCTCAATTACCACCGGTTCTTTGCATTTATTATTTTCTATATATTCATCAAAGTTAATTTCACCACTAAAGCTGGCATTTGAAAACTGTATATTAGTAATTCGTGATAAGTTTATAATGGCGTAAGTTACAATTTTATTATTTTGTATTCTTGCCACATAGACTCTAAACTTATCATCCTTACTAGAGTATTCAATCTTACAAGGCATGTAAATTCCAGTGGTTCGCTTACCTTTTTTGCTTTCAATTGATATTTCTAAAAGCTTTTTATTCTTTAAAGCATCTAAAATCATATGAAAATTATTAATATATTCTTCATTCTTGTAATCATCACCATCTGAAAAAGTATCATAATAATAAAAATCATCTTTATCAAAAATAGGATTTACATCTTTCAAATATTCTTTAAAAGTTGTAATTGCCTGCTGACTTAGAAATAAGCCTATTCTATTATCTGATAAAAGTGATTTTAACCAAGCTTTTTCTATAGTTGTTATAGGCAATTTTACGCTACTATTAAGCCTTGAAGTATATTTATCCTTACTATTACTTAAAAGACTCCATTGTCCACTAATAAGCCTTGGAAGTATATACAAAGCACTTTCCTGAAAAGCATTTTCATCTATTATTTCATTTATATCTTTTTTACTTAATTCCTTTTTTATAGCTTCATTTAAAATCTTATTTACCACTGTATAATAACAACTATAAACCTCTGAAAATAACTCCATTAAGCTTCTTCACCCCCTATATACATGTCATACATTCTCTGCATATCATTATTAAATTTATTAACTACGTTTTTATCCTTGCAATCCACAGAAATAATTCTACCAGTAAAGCTTTTAACCCAATGCATTATTTCATTACTATCATAAATCTCCTTTGAATATACATAGATATTCTGAGAAGTTCGTATTAACTCTCCACCTCTGCCCTCTGTATTTAAGCGATTTATAATATGTTGTTCCTTCTCCTCATCAATAAAGAGCTCCATGGTAAATTTTTCATTTCTTCGGCACCCTCCAAAAGAAACTCCCCAGCATTTATTAAGATTTTTATTTAACTCCTCTTTGAGTTTATCAAAGCTTTCACAGTTTTCGAGTTTTACCACAGATTTAATATAATCAAGTCTGTAATTTATGAATCTCCCTCTATTTTCATTGTAAATTGTTAAGTAACGCCTTCCACTTTGGCTACCTACAAATATTTTAAGAGGTATTCCATAAACCATACTAGTAGCCCCTAATCTATTACTTTCATTAACAAACTTAATTTTTCTTTTTTCCTTCATGCCCTCTAGAATATCTAATAGAATTTTGTCTTCTAAAGTATGTACAACATAGTGATGCTTAAAGGCAAAAATATCATTTTCTTTTTCTTCATTATCTAAAATATAGCTTCCAATTACACCAAAAGGCACTGTTTCTTGATAATATTTTATTGCATCAATAACATCCTTATAAGCATCTATATTATGTAAGTAATCCTCACATAAGCTATAATAAAATTTCTTGCCTTCTTTATTTGCAATAAGTATTCCCTCTTTAACATACTCATTTAATTTTATTCTCACTGTTTGAGAATCAAAGCACAGCTCCGTTTCTTCGCAGATTAAATTAGTTAAGGCTTCACAACTTAAGTTCTTGTCCCTCTTCAAAAAATCTAATATATAAAAATGAAGCACTATATCATTATCCGTAAAGCTTTTAGATTTCCAAGCTGAGTACAGAGGATTTTGAGGTATTTTTGAACTATCTAAAGATATAAATATCCGTTTGCTGCCCTTTGCTAAGTCCCATTTAATATAATCACCTAAGTAACTTTCAATTCTTCGCCTTTCATTATCGTAAGTACGTAAGCTCTTTTGGGTATAATCACCCCTTGATTTAAAACCATATATAAAAAAATCACGCATGTAATCTCTAATTTTATCAAAGTTTTTAATAAGCTCTGAAAACTTTGCCACTATCATCACCGTCCTATATTTTATTGTATTCTACCAAAGAAACATACATGTCGCAACTTTTTTTAAATGAAGAATCACACCAAAATTGGTATTCTTTATATATAGTAAATAAAACTTTAAAAACGTTAGGAGTGATTTGTATGTTTGTTATTTGTAATGAAAAAACTCAAAGTCCAATAAAAACATGGTTATCTAAAGAAAGTGATTTAGAAGGAAAATGCCTAGAACAAGCATATAATCTCTCTAAGTTACCCTTTATTCACAAATGGGTATCCTTAATGCCTGATACTCATGCTGGTATGGGAATGCCTATTGGCGGAGTCATTGCTACTGAAGGTGTTATTATTCCTAATGCCGTTGGGGTAGATATTGGCTGTGGAATGGGCTTTATAAAGAGTAACATAAAAGTAAGTGACATTAATAGCATTACTACAGCAAATGGCTCTCTTATTCAAGTCATTATAGGTGATATTCTAAGAAATATCCCTGTAGGTTTTAAGCATCATAAGGAAGCTCAGCCTTCTAAGGTTTTAGAGGCTGCCTTAAAAGAAGCTACAAAATATGAAAGAGATATAACATTATTCCCTGAAATAGAAGCTGGTTACTTTCAAATAGGAACCCTTGGTGGTGGAAACCACTTTATTGAACTTCAGGAGGATGAAGAAGGTTATCTTTGCATTATGATTCACTCAGGAAGCCGTCATTTAGGAAAAGAAATATGTGATCATTTTAATAACATTGCAACAGAACTTAATATAAAATGGTCTTCTTCAGTACCTCCTGAATATAGATTAGCCTTCCTTCCAACAGACAGTGATGAGGGCAAAAGATATATTGATTGGATGAATTTAGCCTTAAATTTTGCTTTTGAAAATAGAGAACAAATAATGAATGAGACTAAAAAGATTCTAACAAAATGGATAGAAAAGTTTACAGATATAAATATAGAATTTTCAATGGAAATAAATTGCCATCATAACTATGCCAGTCTTGAAAATCATTATGGTAAAAATGTTTGGGTTCATAGAAAAGGTGCTACTAGAGTTCGTGAAGGTGAACTTGCAGTTATTCCAGGTGCTATGGGTTCTTATAGCTACATTGTACAGGGAAAAGGAAATCCTGAAAGTTTTTGTTCTTCCTCCCATGGTGCTGGTAGACTATATTCAAGAACCGCTGCCCTTAAAACTTTCACTACAGAAGAAGTAATGCTTGACCTTAAAAATCAAGGAGTAGTACTAGGCAAAAATAAGAAAAGTGACGTGGCAGAAGAAAGCCGCTTTGCCTACAAAGATATTGATGAAGTTATGGCAAATCAATGTGATTTAGTTACACCAATATCAAAGCTTAAAACCATTGGAGTAGTAAAAGGTTAAATATAAAGCTTAGGCTTTTATATCATAAGGAAGCCATAATACCTACAATACATTTCAAAAGGTATTCTGGCTTCTATTTTTTAAAAACATATAATTTCCTGTATTATTTTTTATCTTTTTTTGACCATATT
>JAJXYA010000081.1 GCA_021780795.1 Bacillota bacterium
CAGATTCTAATATTTGCTTTTTATATTCATTCATTCCATGTGGAATAGCTACTCCATTACCCATATAAGTAGTAACTTCTTCTTCTCTTTTTTTCATGCCCTCTATATAATTTTCATTTACATATCCATTTGAAACTAAAAGCTTTCCTACTCTTTCTATTGCTGCATCCTTTGATTCTGAAGCTACTTTTAATTGTATATTTTCTATCGCTAAAACTTGCTTGCTCATTTTACTCCACCTCGTCATTTACTATATTTACCAAATGTTTTCTAATTCCTACTAAACTACCTGTTTTTAAATCTTCTATAAACCTTTCATTTTCGTTTAAAGCGACACTAATTTTGCCTAAAATCTTAAGAATATAATTGCTTTCCTTTTTTCTAGCAACCATCACAATAAACGTATTTACATCTTCTTTTGAGAAACCGATACCTGAAGTAGTGATTGGCTTTTTAAGCCTATATACTCCTACAAAAGGAATTTCTAAATTATCTATTCTAGTATGAAGAAGTGCAACATTTGCTCCTTGTACAATCACATTTCCATCTTCTTCTCTTTTAATAATAGCCCTTTTTAATGTGTTAGTTTCTTCTATTAACCCTAAATCTTTAATATCTTCTACAATAAAACCAACTAAATCTTCAACCTTGTCTGCTTTTGCACTTTTAAGTAGCAAATTTTTTATAATTTCATTAGCTGTGTCGTATTCAAGCTGTGATACTGTTTCAACATCTTTATTCCACGATTCATTAATATTTAAACCATTATTATTAACCTTTAAATTCATAATAAATTCGTTGATATTTTCTATATCGTTTTTTGTAATAAAAGGTGACACAACTATCATTTTATGCTCATAAATATTTAGCTTAATTGGTACTGTAGATAAAATCAAATCATATTCATTATTAAATAAGCTCTTATCTATATCATGTAAAGCTTCAATAGCTACATTGCCAATGTCAGGAAACATAAACTTAACCTTATTGCTAAGTATTCTAGCTGAACCAATACCAGAAGGGCATACAATAAGCACGTTTAATTTTTTTAATGCTCTTTGTTTTCTTTGGATGGACACATCTATATGAAGTGCAATATATCCAACCTCTTCTTCTGGAAGTTTAAGATTATATCTTGAAAACACTAATTTGGAGACATTGTTTATTACGTTAAAAAGTTCTGTATAATGCTCCTTTATTTCATCAATAAGTGGATTAACAACCTTTAATCCTAAATTTAGCATATTAAAAGTTTGTCTAATATGCTGGGATAAATCCTTTATTAATTCCCTATCTTCCTCTAAATTTTCATTGATATTTTTCGATATCTCTCCAATAATTTCTTTTGCAACACTTTCATAGTCTATATCTTCATAGGTCTTAAACAAAAACTTATAATTCGTTAAATTAAACCATATATAAATCAATTCATCATTTGCTAAGCTTATATTATTTTCTTTTAAAACTGTATCTAATTTTGTGATTTTTTTGTACTCTTCAAGTGCCCATATATCTCTTTTTATTTTATCTGGTAACTCTAAACGCTCATTATATTCTGATTTTTTTATAGCAATTAAAATTTGAATAAATGTTGTAAAATATTTCATATCATTTATATCAAATTCCGATAAATCCGTATTTTTTAAAATTTGTCTGCTAAGATTAGTAAGCTTCTCTCCAAAAATCATATTAAATAGAAGTTCTGTTGCTTGATCTATTTTTTCTTCATATAGAAATGCTAATAACTCATCATAAGATTTATATTTAAATATCAAATCTACTATTGCATTTCTTTTATTCCATTCCGAACCTTGAATGCTTATACCTATATTCCTGCTTCTAATCAAACATAAATTTTTTGTTATTGCCCATTTTGCAATATCATCTAAGTCGAGACTTATACTGCCAAGAACAACATTAAATTTGTTACTATAATAAGAAGCTTTCATAGGCTCACTATTCATTAATAATTGACAAGACATTATTATCTGCCTTTGCTCTCTGTTAAGTAACCATTGTAGAGGGATAGAGCTAAGTTCTTCCCTTAGCTCCTCTATTCCGTCCTTCTTGCCAGAAATTCTTAATATCATATTTTCATCAGTATATATACTTAAGCTGTATTTTTTTAAGAATTTATTTATGGCATTAATCTCTCTGTAGACAGTCCTCTCCCCTACATCAAGTTGTTTATATAATTCGTCCAACTTAACTAAGCCATCATTCAATATTTTATTTAAAGTAAATTGTTGCCTAGTTGTTAAATTGTCCATTAAACTCACCTTATTTTAATTCATTTATAAATTGATCATATTTAGCTCTATCTAAGAAGTTTGAAATCGTTATGATGTTTACCTTGCTGCTTGCTGATTTTTTAGCTCTTTCAACTAAATTTTCTTGTGTAAACACTACATCTGCATCCCCTGGAATGCTGTCAACTGATGAATGTTTTACTGCTATTCCTTCAATGCCTGCATCTTTTAGTGCTTTTCTTAATATAGATTCTCCCATTGCAGAAGATCCCATCCCTGCATCACATGCAAACACGATTAATTTTACATCTGATTTAGAAACTGTAACGCTTGATGAAGCTACTGTAGTTTGTCCTTTACTGCTAGCTTTCATATCTTTCATTTTTTGTGTTGCAGTATCTAAGTCTTCTTCTTCACTCTTATCAGCTTTAATTATAATTGAAGAAACTAAGAAGGATACTATTGTTCCCACTGCTACACCTGCTAATACTGGAAGTTGTCCACCTTTTGGTGCCATAGCAAGTACTGCTATAATACTTCCTGGTGATGGTGTTGCAACTAAACCTGCATGTAATAATACGAAAGTTAAATCTGCACTCATTCCACCTGCAATTACTGCTAAAACTAATAGTGGTTTCATTAGTACATATGGGAAGTATATTTCATGAATACCTCCGAAGAATTGAATGATTATAGCTCCTGGTGCTGATTGTTTTGCTGAACCTTTGCTGTAGAACATGTAAGCTAAAAGTACTCCAAGTCCTGGACCTGGGTCTGGTTCAAGTAAAAAGAATATTGATTTACCAGCAGTGTGTACCTGTTGTATTCCAAGTGGCGAAAATACACCGTGGTTAATTGCATTGTTTAAAAATAATATTTTAGCAGGTTCAACAAGTATTGCAATTAGTGGAAGCATTCCTGCATTTGTTATTGCCTGAGCCGCACTTCCAAGTCCTGTAGATATTCCTGATACAACTGGTCCAATAACTAAAAAAGATAATAGCGATAAACCTCCACCTAAAATACCAGCTGAAAAGTTGTTAACAAGCATTTCGAAACCTGTTGGAATTTTTCCTTCTACAAGTCCATCAAATTTTTTGATTACAAAACCACCAACTGGTCCCATAATCATTGCTCCTAGAAACATTGGTATACTTGATCCTATAACAACACCTGCTGTTGCAATTGCACCAACTACACCGCCCCTATGGCCATTTACCATCTTACCACCTGTGTATCCGATTAACAATGGTAATAAATACGTTATCATTGGGCTTACAAGTGCTGCTAGCTTTGCATTTGGAATCCATCCGGTAGGTATGAATAAAGCTGTAATA
>JAJXYA010000130.1 GCA_021780795.1 Bacillota bacterium
TGAAGATTTATACTATAGTTATAAAAGATAGGATCTGTCTCAAAATATAAAAAAAAGCAGAATTTAATAATCCATTTTTAACTTAATTGACATAATAAAAGTACTATCAAAGCTTATTGAAATACATTAAGCTTTGATAGTACTCATTTAAATCATCCTTTTCGATGCCGTAATATTATATTTCCATTATTATTGGAATGATTATAGGTCTTCTCTTAGTTTTTACATATAGAAACTGACCTAAGGCATTTCTGATACCGGTTTTTATTACTGCCCACTCTTTAATTTTATTGTCTAAACACTTCTCTAGTTCTTTTCTTACAATTTCTCTCGCTTCAGTAATAAGTTCATTGGATTCTTTCATATATACAAATCCTCTAGTTATTATATCTGGCCCTGCTACTATACTATAAGTTTCTCTTTCTATAGTAACTACCACAGTAAGAATTCCCTCTTCGGCTAAATGTTTTCTATCTCTTAGTACAATGTTGCCAACGTCTCCTACACCAAGTCCATCTACCATTATAGCTCCCGTTTGCACTCTTCCAGCTATTCTACCTTCACTTGGAGATACTTCTATTATCTGACCAGTTTCTGCAATTAAAATATTTGCAGGATTCATTCCTATTTTTTCTGCTAATAAGCCATGTTGTTTCAGATGTCTAAATTCACCATGAACTGGCATAAAATACTTAGGACGAACTAAGGTATGAATTAACTTTAACTCCTCTTGACAAGCATGCCCAGAAACGTGAATTTCTTCAGTAGTATCATATATTACATTTGCACCCTTTTTAAATAATTCATTTATAACCTTATATATTAATTTTTGATTTCCTGGAATAGGAGATGCAGATATGATAATTAAATCACCCTTTTGAATCTCAATACTTCTGTGTGTAGCTGATGCCATTCTAGTCAATGCAGACATTGGTTCACCTTGACTACCAGTAGTTATTATTGTTACTTTTTCATCAGGATAATTATGAATTTCTGCTACAGTAATTATAGCTTCTGGTGGTATATGCAAATATCCTAGTTCCATAGCTACTTGAGAAATTTTTTCCATACTTCTTCCACTGAAAGCTATCTTTCTTCCATGCAAAACTGAAGCATTGGCAATTTGTTGTATTCTATGGATATTGGATGCAAAGGAAGCTACTATCACTCTTCCGGTGGCCTTGTAAAAGATCTTATTTAAAGATTCTCCAATTACTTTCTCAGATATAGTAAATCCAGGGCGTTCTACGTTAGTGCTATCAGCCATTAGTAGTAGTACTCCTTGGCCACCTAATTTTGCAAATCGCTCTAAATCCATAACTTCTCCATCAATTGGAGTATAATCTATCTTGAAGTCCCCTGTATGTATAACTCTTCCAATAGGTGTATGCACCGCAATGGCGCAGGAATCTGCTATACTATGACTAACTCTTATAAACTCTACGCTGAGTTTTTCTAGCTTTATAATATCGCCAGGTTTTACTACATTTAGAGTACAATCCGCCATTATTCCATGTTCTTGTAACTTATTTTCTACCAGACCTAAGGTTAAACGTGTTCCGTACACTGGGATATTAATTTGTTTTAGCACATAGGGTAATGCCCCAATGTGATCTTCATGACCGTGGGTTAGAAAAATTCCTTTTACCTTATCTTTATTCTCTAAAAGATAAGTTATATCAGGAATTACTAAATCCACTCCATACATATCTACCTCTGGAAAGGAAATTCCACAATCTATAACAATAATTTCTTCTTTATATTCTATTGCAGTAATGTTTTTCCCGATTTCTCCAAGTCCACCTAGTGGAATAATTCTAATTTTGTTTTTAACTTTGTTTTTATAGTTATTATTCAATATTTGCCTCCCTTATATTCTTTCCCCTTGCTTTAATCTCTCGATGAATTCGCCTAGATCGCTTTTCTTTACTCTCCAATGACGACCAATTTTAAAAGCAGGTATTTTTCCTTCTTGCACTAATTTATATGTAGTTACCTCACTGATTTTAAGATATGTTGCAACTTCACTTACTGTCATAATTTCATCTTCTATAAAGTTTTCACTCATTTCTTTCGTCCTTTCTTTCAAAGGTTTTAAGAATCTATATTTTAAAACGATGCTTGTTAGGTAAACATCACTCCATTATTTCAAAATAAATCAAACATAACTACCTTTATACTAATTAACTATAATTATACCATATTATAGTTAATTATATTCAATTATAAAAGAAAAAAGATTGAGAAAGGATTTCTCAATCTTTTTAACACCATTTTTCATATAAATATCGTGGTTAAAATATATTTTCACCAATTTCTCTTAACATTTTTAATCCCTTAACTTCTCTATTATACATGGGAACTTTTAATATTTTAGACCTATTAAAGGTATTTTTTATTTCCATCAAATATTTCTCTTGCATGCTTCTTCTGTTTTTAAAGAAAGGTGTTGTAGCCTCATCCTCTGGAATTATTAAGTTTGCCACTACCATTTGTGTCTCTATGCCTGCTGATTGCAACTCCTTAGAGGCTCTATAAGCTTCAATAATTGGAGTCTTTTCAGGATACATAACAAAGGCAAAAGTGGTTTTATTCTTATCCTTCATCATAGCAATAACTTTATCGAATCTTTCCTTTTGAAGCTTATCTTCCTCGCTTATATCAGTGTTTATGCCCGCTTTCATCTGGATCTGCTTACTCCAATCCATTGGTAGTTCTAAAAGTCGTAGCGTATGACCTGTTGGGGCTGTGTCGAAAACTATTACATCATAGGTTTCTTCACTAGCATAGCCTATGAACTTTTGGAAAGCCGCCATTTCTTCTGTACATGGAGAATTTAGTTCTTCTTCCATTGTCAGTACTGTGGATTCATTAAAGTTATTTTTAGCATATTCTAATACTGAATGCTTATACTCTTCAAAAGCTACCTTAGGATCTATCTTGGCAGCATACAAATTATCCATGCCTTCTATCTTAGTCACTTCATCCCCAATTGGTTTATCTAAAACCTTTCCAATGTGAGCTGCTGGGTCGGTAGTCAATAATAAGGTTTTATATCCCTTTGAGGCTAACTTTACAGCTGTAACGCAAGCCATTACTGTTTTTCCCACACCACCTTTTCCTGAGAAGAAAATGTTCTTATGAGAATTTTCTTTTGGAAATATTAATGAACTTACATTATCTTTTTCAGAAACAATGTCTTTTATATCCTTAAATTCATTTTCATCTATTTCCTTACTTAGGGCTTCTCCATTAAATAAACAATTAGCTATAAGTCTAAATCTCTCAATCCCTTTAAGCTCTGTATTGAATAGTTCCATAGTCTCTACTGGAATATCCTTAAAGATTTCTTTAGCTTCCACTAGATGTTTTTGTTGCATCTCATATCTACTCTTAAAAAACGGATTCTCTGCTTCTTCTTTTGGTATAAATCCATTCACAATGATTTTAGAAGTATTAATTCCTAATTGTTTAAGTTCCTCGGATGATCTTAGGGTTTCATCTAAGGAGGTGGCTTCTGGTTGCATTACAAAAATAAAATCAGTTTGCGTCACATCCCTTAATTTCTCTATTGC
>JAJXYA010000106.1 GCA_021780795.1 Bacillota bacterium
GGATACAACTACATTTATTACTTCTTCCCTTACTGAAATAAAACATAACCTTATAGAAGGAATTATAATAACTGCAATTGTACTTTATTTATTTTTCCGTAATTTCCGTTCTTCTTTAGTGGTTTTAGTTGCGATTCCAACATCACTGGTTGCTACATTTTTTATGATGTATCAAATGCACTTTACAATGAACATGCTGTCCTTGATGGGTTTATCTCTAGTTGTAGGTACACTGGTGGATGATTCTATAGTTGTTATAGAAAATATACAGCGGCATATGGATATGGGAAAAAATCCTATACAAGCAGCCATTGAAGGGCGTAAAGAAGTAGGAATGGCAGCAGTAGCAATCACATTATGTGATATTGTTGTATTTGCTCCTATTTCATTTGTAGATGGTATGATAGGTCAGATGTTTAGAGAGTTTGGTTTGACAATCGTTGCAGCTACACTGTTCTCTCTAATTGTATCTTTTACAATTACACCAATGCTTTCTTCAAGGTTATTAAAAAATGAAAGTATTAAAGAGAATAAAGTGAAAAAAGTAAGGAATAACTTTTTCACAAGAATTAGTGCCAAAACTGAAGGTTCTTTTGAAAAATTTATAGAAGTATATAAAAAATCTCTAATATGGTCTTTAGATAACAGGAAAAAAGTTTTAGCTATAGTTATTGCCGGGATTGTGCTCAGTGTAGCACTTATTCCAATGGGATTAATAAAATCAGAATTTATACCTGTGGCAGACCAAAGTAGTTTTACCATTGATATGAAACTTACTCCAGGATCTACATTAAAACAAACAGATGAGAAAGTTTTGGAAATAGAAAAGTATTTACAAGAAACAAAAGAAGTAAAAAATTATTTTTCAATGATTGGACAAAATGGGGAACAAAGTACAGATAAAGCTACTGCTCAAATTTACGTTAACTTAATACCTAAGGGTGAACGAAAAATAAGTCAAAGTGAACTTGCAAGTCAGGCTCGTGCTTTTGGGAAAAAGATGTCAGGCGTAGATTTTAATGTATCAGAGTCAAATTCATCTGGAGGTAGTGGTAAGCCAATATCAATTAAGATAAAAGGAAATGATTCAGATACTATAAAAGAACTATCAACTGAAGTTGAAAAGTTAATAAATACAATTCCAGGAGTCATTGATATAAGTAACTCTTCAAGCGCTAGAAGTAGCGAGCTTAGGGTGAATATAGACAGTCTTGCAGCTACTCAGTACAATCTTTCTACTGCAAATGTAGGAAGTGTTGTTAGAATGGCACTTGCAGGAACCAATGTGGGAGTATATAGATCAAATAATGAAGAAAATGATATAACTCTTAAGTTTGAAAATGGACAAATAAAGAGTGCAGAAGACCTTAAGTCTTTGAAAATTACAAATTCATTAGGACAGCAAATTCCTCTAAGTCAAGTTGCATCAATTCAGAAAATAGATAGTGATCCTTCTATATCTAGAGAAGATAAGCAGGATATGGTCACTATAGAAGCCAACTTGCAAGGAAGAGTTCTTGGAGAAGTTACCAATGATATTAATGCTAAACTAAAATCCCTTTCAATTCCGAGTGGCTATAGTATAAACTTCGGCGGAAATCAAAAGCAGATGGCAGAGAGTTTTTCTTCTCTTGGACTTGCTTTAATTGCATCTTTAGCCTTGGTTTATATGATTTTAGTAGTACTTTATGAATCATTCTTAACTCCATTTATAAGAATGATGGCACTGCCTTGTACGATCATAGGAGCCTTTGGTTTATTAGCTTTAACTGGGCAAACTTTAAACTTGATGTCAATGATTGGATTGATTATGTTGGAAGGGTTAGCATCCAAAAATGGTACATTACTTATAGATTATACAAACACTCTTATGAAGAGAGGCTATAATTTAAGAGATGCTCTTATAGAATCTGGAGTCACTAGGTTAAGACCAATCATAATGACTAGTGCAACGATGATTGTTTCTATGCTACCTGTTGCCTTATCCATTGGTGAAGGAACTGAAATGAAAAAGAGTATGGCTATAGTAATCATTGGAGGTATGGTTGCGTCAACCGCACTTTCACCAATTATATTACCAGTTATTTATACATTAATGGATGATTTAAAAAGAGTTGTCTCTTTTAAGAAGAAAAAAGTTCAAAGTCTAGAGGGGGGTACCACAAATGAAGTTTAAGATTTCAAAGAAAAAGCTTATTATAGCAGGGATAGTTTTAGCAGTTGTTGCAGTCGGTAGTATTTCTATCTTTAGTAAGAGCAAAACGGTAGAAGTAGAGCAAGACGTTAAAAATGTAAAAACACAAAAAGTCACAACGGGAACAATATCAACAAATATAGAATATGCAAGTAATCTAAAACCCGAAAAAGAGGTAATAGTTTTACCAAAAGCAGGAGGGAAAGTTGCAACTGTAGATGTAAATGTTGGAGATAAGGTTAGTGTAGGTCAAACATTATTTACATTGGAGACAACAGATTATGCAGCACAACTAGAGCAATCACAAGCAGGATTGAGTGTAGCTAGTGCTAACTTAGAAAGAACAAGCGACTCAGGGTATACTCAGCAATTATTGCAAGCAGAACAGGTGCTAGGAAAGTTACAAATTCAATATAATACTGTAAAAGACAGTTATGACAGAACACAAACTTTATATTCAGCAGAAGCAGTATCTAAAAAGGAGTTAGATGATGCGTCATCACAATATGATGCTATAACTATAGACCTAAAAAATGCTGAAGATAACCTAAATCTGCTAAAGAGTAAATCAGGACCTCAAGCTACAAAGGCTGCAGAAGCTGCAGTAGAACAAGCACAGGCAGGAGTTGATGCGGTTCAAAATCAGATAAACAATGCTACTATTACTGCACCAATAGCAGGGGTTGTGTCAGAAAAAGCTGTAGAAGTAGGACAATTTGCTAGCGGACAAGCTGGTTCAGTTACTGTTATAGATTATAGTAATTTAACAGCAGAAATAAATGTTCCTGATAAAATGCTTGCACAGATTAAAGTAGGACAATCTGTACAAGTTGATATAAATGCATTACCAGATAAAAAAATAGTGGGGGTAATAGATAATATCAGTCCAAATACAAGTTCTAAAAATAACTTCTATGTTGTTAAAGTTAAAATTGATAATTCTAATGATGATATAAAATCAGGTATGTTTGCTAAAATATCTTTGTCAGCTGAAAATAAAAGCAACATTTTGATGGTTCCAAATGAAACAATTAAAATGGAAAATGGTGTGAATTATCTTTATACAGTTGACAATGGTCAAGTTAAAAAAATATCTGTTGAAACTGGAATTTCAAATGAGAAATTTACAGAAGTAACAAGCAATATAAAAGAAGGTTTGGATGTAATTACAGAAGGACAAAATTTATTGAGTGATGGAGAAAAAGTAAATTTGGTGGAGTAAGGATTTAAACTAAGACACATGAAATAAATTATTTAAATAGAAAATGCGTTGGCTTTTATAAAAAATAGCCAACGCATTTTTTGTACTGTATTTTTTGTAGAAAAATAAGGCAATATGTATTATAATTATAAATAAATTACTATGTCAAT
>JAJXYA010000078.1 GCA_021780795.1 Bacillota bacterium
TGTTTTTCCTAATGTAGTGGTACATTTTGATGTGGGAAGAGAAAAATCTACAGCAGCTATTGAACAAGCTATGTTAGATGAACAAGAAGTTTTTCTTGTGGGTCAAAAAAATTCTGTAGTAGAAGAACCTAATCAAGATGAAATCTATTCAATCGGAACTATATGTAAAATAAAGCAAATTCTTAAAATGTCAGATAATACTATTAGAGTTCTTGTAGAAGGTCAAGAAAGAGGTAAAATAGTTAAGTATATAGAGGATGAAGAGGATTATATAAAGGTTTCAGTAGAAAAATTAAGTAATAAAGTAGTTAATAATGAAGAATTAGATGCTTATGTTAAGTATTTAGATAAAGAATTTAAAAAATTATTAAAGCTTAATGAAGAGAATTATGGAGAAATTGTAAAATTAATAAATTCTTCAGAAGAACCAAGTAACTTCACAGATATGGTGGCTTCTTATGCTATTACGGATGAAAGGCTAAAGCAAGAAGTGTTAGAAACTGTTAACTTGACAAAAAGAATAGAGAAGGTCTTAGAACGAGTTAAAATAGAAATCTCTATAGCAAAAATTCAAAAAAAGATTTCTGATAAAGTCAAGAATACTGTTGCAAAGGAACAAAAGGAATTTTATTTAAGAGAACAGATAAGGGCAATTCAAGAAGAATTAGGAGACGATGATGAAGAAAAGAAAGAAATAGCAAAATATGAAGAAAGAATTGAGAAGGCAAAGCTTACTAAGGAAGTTAAAGATAAAGTTAGTTATGAATTATCAAGACTTAAAAATATGAGTGCTACATCATCTGAAGGTAATGTTATTAAAGGTTATTTAGATTGGATATTAGATATTTCTTGGGGTAAGTACACAAAGGAAAGTATTGATGTCACTAAAGCAAGAGAAATTTTAGATAATGAACATTATGGATTAGAAGATGTAAAAGATAGAATTATAGAGTATTTAGCTGTAAAGCAATTTAGTAAATCTCAAAAAAGTCCGATTCTTTGTCTAGTTGGTCCTCCAGGTGTCGGAAAAACATCTATAGCAAAATCTATAGCTCATGCTATTAATAGAAAGTATACGAGAATATCTCTTGGTGGAATGAAAGATGAAGCTGAAATTAGAGGTCATAGAAAGACGTATATTGGTGCTATTCCTGGAAGAATTGTTTATGCAATGAAGGAAGCAAAATCTATGAATCCACTTATGCTTTTTGATGAAATAGATAAGATTAATTCAAGCTATAATGGTGATCCGTCGGATGCCTTATTAGAAATATTGGATAGTGAACAAAACAAAGCATTTAGAGATAGTTATTTAGAGATTCCAATGAACTTGTCAAAGGTTACGTTTATAGCAACAGCAAATAGTTTAGAAACTATACCAAGACCACTGTTAGATAGAATGGAAGTTATAGAAGTATCAGGGTATACTTATGAAGAAAAGTTCCATATAGCTAAAAATCATTTATTAACTAAGATATTTAACGAACTAGATATATCAACTGATAAAATTAAAATAGAAGATTCTTCTATTAAAGAAGTTATAGAAGGATATACACGAGAATCTGGTGTTCGTGGATTAGAAAGAAAGTTAAGTTCACTTATAAGAAAAGCATTAGCAGAGATGCTAAAGCAAGGAAAAAAGGAATTTGATATAAATAATGATAAAATTGAAGAATTCTTAGGTAAGAGAATCTTTGATTTTGATAAAATTGATAAGGTGGATAAAGTTGGAGTGGTAACGGGAATGGCATGGACAGCCTATGGGGGAGATACTCTTCCTATTGAAGCTATGGTTATGTCAGGTACAGGCAAACTAGAACTTACAGGTAAGCTTGGAACTGTTATGCAAGAATCGGCAAAAACTGCGTATAGTTATGTTAGAGCTAATGCTGTTAAATTTGGAATTAATGAAGCTTTTTATAAAGAAAAAGATATTCACATTCATGCACCAGAAGGTGCTGTATCTAAAGATGGCCCATCGGCAGGTGTTACAATGGTAACAGCGCTTGTTTCGGCGTTATCAGGTAAAAAGGTTAAGCATAATGTAGCTATGACTGGAGAAGTCACATTAACAGGTAGAGTATTACCTATTGGAGGACTAAAGGAAAAGTCTTTAGCTGCATTTAGAGCTGGAGTAGATACTATAATAATTCCAAAGGAAAATGAGAAAGATATAGATAAGATACCAAATTCAATCAGGAAAAGTTTGAATATTATTTCTGCTAAAGAAGTAAATGAGGTATTAAAAAATGCGTTAATTGGAGAGGATACTAATGAGAATTAAACAGTCAGAATTTATTACCTCAGCAGTAAAAAGAGAGCAATATCCATTAGACAATAGAGTTGAAGTTGCTTTTGTTGGAAGATCTAATGTAGGAAAAAGTTCAATAATAAATTCGTTAACAAACAGAAAAAAATTAGCAAAAGTTAGTCAAACTCCTGGAAAAACAAGATTAGTCAATTTTTTTCTTATAAATAATGATTTTTATTTAGTGGATTTGCCTGGATATGGATATGCAAAAGTATCAAAATCTGAAAAAGACAGTTGGGGAAAAACAGTTGAGATGTATTTAACCAATAGAGAACAATTAAAAAGAGTTGTATTGCTTGTAGATTCAAGACATAAACCATCGGGTGATGATATAATGATGAATGAATGGTTTAGACATTTTGGATATAATGTTGTAGTTGTTGGAACAAAAAGTGATAAGCTTACAAAAAATGATTTGAAAAAGAGTGAAAAGGTGATAAAAGAAACATTAAAATTAAATGCAGAGGACAAGTTATACTTTTTTTCATCTTTAAATAGAAATGGAAGCGATGAGCTTATTGATAATCTTTTCTTAGAATTTGCAACTGATTTAGATTAAAAGATACTCAAAAATAAACAAGTCAGTATGCTAGTATATTTAAATTGATGTTTCCTTTCCTATAGCTAATGAAAATAGAAAAATTACCCCCTACAAGTTGTAGGGGGTAATTTTTCTATTAAAGATAGTTTTATTTATTAGAAATTACGCTTTAATAGTTAGTGATATATTTTTAAAAATTATATTTGTAATCTATCTATAATAAATGTGTCAAAAATTCTGAATGGGAATAATATATAATATAAAAAAGAAAAAAATATTTCCAAGGAGGAATAAATATGGAGATGAATGATATCCTAAATGGTTTAAATTCATGCGATGATGATTGTTGTGAATCAACTTCTAACAGTTGTAGTTGTGGACCAAGCTTTGGAGGACCAGGAATGGGATGTTTTCCAGGAGGAATTGGTCAAGGATGCAATGGTGGTGGATTTGGTAGCTGGATTTGGATTCTATTAATATTGTTTTATTGTGGCTGTGGAAGAAATAACAGAATGGGTATGGGAAATAATTGTTGCTGTGAAAAAGAAGATGATTGTTGCTGTAATAGAGGAAACCGTGGTGGAATATTAGGTAACTGCTCATCATTCTTGTTCTTATTAGTAATATTATTCCTTTGCAATAGTAATAACAATCACAACCTAGGTTTTTGTGGAGGATCAAATCTTTGCAATAACAATTTTGGCT
>JAJXYA010000135.1 GCA_021780795.1 Bacillota bacterium
ATAAAGGTTAAAAGGTGGATTACTTTTGGAATATTAGGTGTAACATTACTTACCTTCGGTTTGTCACAAATAATTGTAAATTCAAGGTATTACAGTTCATTGTGGAATAGTTTTTTTGCTCTTCTTGTTATAACAGGCGTATTTATATTATATTTGTCCATTCGTGAAGGAATGAAATCTATAATAGCTCTTATAAATAAAGGGTACTTAAACGTTAATTTAGACTCTAGGAAACTTGGAAACTTAATTTATGAAAAAAGATTATTAGTAAAAGGTCCTAAAATAGTAGCAATTGGCGGAGGTACGGGCCTTTCAACGATGCTTAGAGGATTGAAATATTATACTTCTAATATTACTGCCATCGTTACTGTTGCAGATGATGGAGGTGGCTCTGGAGACTTAAGAGAAGACCTTGGAATACTTCCTCCAGGAGATATAAGAAACTGTATTTTAGCTTTATCTGATACAGAGCCCCTAATGGAAGAGCTATTACAATACAGATTTAAAGATGGCAGACTTAAAAATCAAAGCTTTGGCAATCTGTTTTTAGCAGCTATGGATGGAGTGTCAAGCAATTTTGAAGAAGCAGTGCAAAAAATGAGTTCTGTACTTGCGGTTACAGGTAAGGTTCTTCCAGTAACCCTTGATGATTTGACTCTTCATGCAGTACTTCAAAATGGAGTAGAGGTGGAAGGTGAGTCTAATATTCCAGAAGCAGTTATTCAATATGAAAGCCCTATAGATAAAATTTTTATAAATCCTAATGATGCAAGGGCACTAAAAGAAGCGGTAGATGCTATTTGTGAAGCTGATGCTGTTATTCTTGGTCCTGGAAGCCTATATACTAGTGTAATTCCAAATCTTTTAGTTAAAGATATTAAAGCTGCAATAATAAAGTCAAAGGCACTAAAATTGTATGTTTCAAATATAATGACTCAACCAGGAGAAACAGATGGCTTCTCTGTATCGGATCATATAAAAACTATATTTAAGCACGTTGCAAATGGAATAATCGATTATACTATTGTAAATACTGAAAAGATAGATAAAGATTTAAAAGGAAAGTATTTAGAAAAGACTTCAGAACTTGTTTATATAGACGAAGAAAAGGTTAAACAATTGAATGTAGATATAGTTAAAGGTGATTTCGTTCAAATTAAAAATGGTTTTGTAAGACATGATTCAGATAAGTTAGCAGCCATATTGATAGAAACAATTATGGATAAAAAATTATTCTACGATAGAAAGAAAATTATAGAATATTTCTATCTATCAGAAAGACTTAAAGAAAACAAAGGTAATGTAAACAGGGAGTAGAAAAAGATGTCATTTTCGTTAAAGGTAAAAAGTGAGATTTGCAGATTTAAAGATTTGTCAAAAAAAGAGGCGGTTGCGTTAATGTCAGCTATAATGAAGGCAAGCGGCACCCTTTCTTTATCTGGCAACAGGCAAATTGGGTTTAGTGTAGTAACTGAAAACGCAGCTATTGCAAGAGTTATTTTTAAATTGCTTAAAGAACATTTTGATATTCATACAAAGCTTATGGTAAAAAGGAGCAATTCACTTAAGAAGAACAACGTATATGTTGCCAACATTACAGAGGAAATGGGGGTAAGAAAACTTTTAAAGGAAGTTGCTATTTTAAAAGATGAACAATTTATAGCATTAGAATACTCCATTCCAGAGAGCATTATTAATGATGAAGAATGCAAAAGGCTTTACATTAGAGGTGCATTTTTAGGGGGAGGCAGCATAAGTAACCCTGAAAAGACTTATCATTTAGAATTCGTTACTCACAATGAAGATTATGCAATGGAACTAAGCAATTTAATAAATAGCTATGGTTTGTTATCAAAGGTAATACAAAGAAAAAATAGTTATGTAATTTATATAAAAGAGGGAGAACAAATTGTAGACCTTCTAAATATTATAGGTGCACATAGCAGCCTTTTGGAGCTTGAAAACATTAGAATAATGAAAGAGATGAGAAACAATGTCAACAGGCTTGTAAATTGTGAAACGGCAAACCTTGGCAAAACCGTAAATGCAGCTGTAAGACAAGTAGAAAGCATAAGGTTAATCCAAAAGGAAATAGGTTTAAGTAGGCTCCCAGAAAATTTAAAACAAATAGCAGAAGCTAGGCTTAATTATCCAGATGAATCTTTAAAGGAACTAGGGCAGATGGTTAATCCCCCAGTAGGTAAATCTGGGGTTAATCATAGGTTAAGGAGAATTGAGAAAATTGCTATGGAATTAAGAAAAGATGAAAGGTAGGAGGGTATGTCAAAGCATGGAGAAATAATAAGGTATATAACCTCATTAGAAACTGGAACAAAAATATCCGTTAGAAGTATTGCAAATGCACTAAAGGTAAGTGATGGGACTGCTTATAGGGCAATAAAGGAATGTGATACTTTAGGAATTGTTACAACAGTTCCTAGAGTTGGAACGGTTAGAATAGACAAAGTCAAAAAAGAAAGCATCGAAGTTTTAAATTATGAAGAAGTAGTAAAAATAGTTGACGGATTAGTTTTGGGGGGACAAAAAGGTATAACTAAAACCTTGAATAGATTTTTAATTGGAGCTATGACATCAGAAGCTGCAAATAGATATATAGACCCTAACTGCCTTTTAATTGTAGGAAACAGAGAAGATATTCAAAGACTTGCTCTTTTAAATGATTGTGCAGTGCTTATTGCTGGCGGCTTTGAATGTAGCGAAGACATTAAAAATCTAGCTAATGAAAGAGGTCTTCCAGTAATATCATCTGCCTATGATACCTTTACCATTGCAACAATGATTAACAAGGCTATTTCGGAGAGTTTAATAAAAAAAGATATAGTTTTAGTTGAAGATGTAATGGAAACTCACTTTAATAAGGTGTACATCAATGATAGTGTAGAAAATTTGAGAAAGCTTATTAAGGAAACAGGCATAAGCAAATATACGGTTTTAGATGAAGAAGGAAAAGTGGTAGGAATAGTTCATATAAAAGATATAGCTTCGGAAGTGAGCGGTTCAGAGTTAATAAAAGATTTTGTAAACAATAATATTAGTACCGTAGGACCTAAAACTACAATTGCTTATACAGCTCATGTTATGGGCTGGGAAGATATAGACCTTTGTGCAGTTGTAGATGATGAAAGACTCATAGGCATTGTAGATAGGCAAACGGTTATAAAGGCATTGCAGTATTCTTCAAAGCAGCCTCAAGTTGGAGAAAATTTAGAAGACATGGTGCTAAAAAACTTTGATTTTCATTACAATGAGGACGGAATACACTTTACAGGGAAAATAGTTCCAGAAATGTTAGATAACATTGGAATAGCCTCTTGGAGTTCTATGAATATGCTCCTTTCCACTATGGGAATAATGACCTTAAGACAAAATAGAAGCATAAATGTGTCAGTAGATAGTATAATGACATATTTTATAAAGCCAGTTCAAATAGAAAGCGTAATAGATATATATGCAAAAATAGTAGATTTGGGAAGAAGCTTTAGCAAGGTTGAAGTAGACATGTACTCAGAAGAAAGAGAACTAATTGCAA
>JAJXYA010000458.1 GCA_021780795.1 Bacillota bacterium
CAATTCAACTTATATGCTGGTTGCGATGAGATAGTCAGGAAACTTCTTTAACCAACCCTTGCTTTAGTATAGCAGGTTTTATTCATAAATTTTAAATTACAAATTTAAAATTTTATATAACACTATTGATTTATGAGTGAATAATGTGTTATCATTGTACTAATAATTTTATAGTGTCGGATGATGATGTCGGAATAGATAATAAACCGATATTTGACGAAACTCTGGAGAGACTCTTATGAGCACCGAAGGGGAAAGCCAAAATTATTTGGCGAAGCTCTCAGGTAAAAGAACAGAGATGACGCTTTAAGGATAAGCTATTAAATGCTTTTTCTTTTAGTATGCATTCATGCTTTCTAGAGACTAATCGTTTTGTTTTAGTCTCTTTTTATTTTTTATATATCTTAGGAGTAAAAATAAAATTATTAAAAATAATATTAAAGTAATAAAAAAATAAGGGGGCTATTTAATTATGAAGGCTGTTGTAACTGTAATTGGTAAAGATAAGGTTGGTATTATTCAAGGAGTTACCTCTGTACTTTCTGACAATAATATAAATGTTATGGATATAAATCAAACATTATTGCAAGGTTATTTTACAATGATAATGTTTGTAGATATCGAAAAATCTAAAAAGGATTTTAAATCGATAAAGGATGCTTTAGAGCAAAAGGCTAAAGAGCTAGAAGTGTCTATTAAAATTCAACATGAAGATATATTTAAAAGCATGCATGAAGTATAAAATATAGGAGTTGAAAAAATGATAAATAACAATAAGATTATAGAAACAATCAATATGATTGAAAAAGAAAACCTAGATATTAGAACAATTACAATGGGAATTTCTCTTCTTGACTGCTGTGATAGTGATGGAAATAAATCTAGACAAAAAATTTATGATAAAATAACTAGATATGCTGAAAATTTAGTTAAAGTTGGTGAACAGATAGAATTAGAATATGGAATTCCTATTATAAATAAAAGGTTATCTGTAACTCCAATTTCAATAGTTGCACAAAGCAGCAGTGATACTAGTTATGTAGAATATGCAAAGATATTAGATAAAGCTGCAGCAGCAGTAGGTGTTAATATATTAGGCGGTTTCTCCGCTCTTGTTCATAAAGGTTATACAAAAGGTGATAAAATCCTTATAGAATCCATTCCAGAGGCTTTGTCAGTAACAGAAAGAGTTTGTTCATCTGTTAATATTGGTACTTCAAAAGCAGGAATAAATATGGATGCAGTAAGAGATATGGGAAGAATAATAAAACAGACAGCATACCTTACAAAGGATAACAACTGTTTTGGAGCTGCAAAGCTAGTTGTATTTGCTAATGCTGTTGAAGATAATCCATTTATGGCAGGTGCTTTCCATGGAGGTGGAGAAGCTGAATGCGTAATAAATGTAGGTGTAAGTGGACCAGGAGTTGTTAAATCTGCCTTAGAAAACGTTAGAGGAGAAAGATTTGATGTGGTTGCTGAAACTATTAAAAAGACTGCCTTTAAGATTACAAGAGCAGGTCAATTAGTTGCAAATGAAGCAGCAAGAAGATTAAATGTTCCCTTTGGAATAGTAGATTTATCTTTAGCTCCTACTCCAGCTGTGGGAGACAGCGTTGCTAGAATTTTAGAAGAGATGGGTCTTGAGGCATGTGGATGTCCTGGAACAACTGCTGCTTTAGCACTTTTAAATGATGCAGTTAAAAAAGGCGGAATTATGGCTTCATCCAATGTTGGTGGCTTAAGTGGTGCTTTTATTCCTGTAAGTGAAGATGAAGGTATGATTAGAGCAGCAGATATTGGAGCTATAAACCTTGAAAAGCTTGAAGCAATGACTTGTGTATGCTCAGTTGGACTTGATATGATAGCAATACCAGGAGATACTCCAGATTCTACTATTTCAGCTATTATTGCTGATGAAGCAGCTATTGGAGTAATTAATAATAAGACAACAGCGGTTAGATTGATTCCTGTAATTGGTAAAACTGTAGGGGATAGAGTTGAATTTGGTGGCCTATTTGGAGAGGCACCAATTATGGCAGTAAGCAAATTTTCTAGTTTTGATTTTGCTGAAAGAGGCGGAAGAATACCAGCACCAGTTCATAGTTTTAAAAATTAACAAAAAACATCAGCTTTTGCTGATGTTTTTTTTATAACTTATTAAAAAATTTGTTCTAAATATATCTAAAAATTTTACTTAGAATTGTTTTATATTAAATATTCATAAATAATTTTACTAAATGTTGCTATATTTTGTCGGATGTTATATACTTAAATTGTATAAAATTTTAATATTCTGAATAATTGGAGGGGTACATATGGAAATGTTTTGCTATCAATGTGAACAAACAGCATTTGGAAAGGGTTGTACTAAAGGAGGAGTTTGCGGAAAAACTCCGGAAATAGCAGCACTGCAGGATTTACTTATATATCAATTAAAAGGTATATCGATTTATGCAAATAAATTGATAGAAAAAGGTGAAAAAATTGATAAAGAAGTAGTTAAATTTGTAGAAGATAGTTTATTTATGACATTAACCAATGTAAATTTTAATTCAGAGGATCATTTAAAGGCATTAAAAAAATCACAACAAATAAAAGAAGTATTGAGAGAAAAGGTTAATGCTGATGTGAAAAATGAAGAAGCACTTTATAATTTAAGTAGTACAAAAGAGGAAATGCTTTTAGATGCAAAAGGAGCAGGAATTATGTACGATGAACAATTAGATGGTGACATAAGGTCTGTAAGAGAAACATTAAAGTATGGGTTAAAAGGTATAGCAGCGTATTCTCATCAAGCTAGATTTATAAATTATAATAGCGATGAGGTAGATGATTTTTATTTTAAAGCGCTTTCAAGTATGACGGATGATAGCTTAAAGCTTGAGGAGCTTATTGGATGTCTTATGAAGGCAGGGAAAATGAGCGTTAAGGTTATGGAGGTTTTAGATAAAGCTAATAATGAAAAATATAATTCTCCAACGCCAACAAAAGTAAATGTTAATATAAAGAAAGGTCCTTTTATAGTAGTATCTGGGCATGATTTTAGAGATCTACAGATGCTTCTTGACCAAACAGAAGGAAAAGGCATAAATATATACACTCATGGAGAAATGTTACCAGCTCATGGATACCCTGAGTTAAATAAATATTCGCATTTAGTAGGTAACTTTGGAAGTGCATGGCAAAATCAACAAAAAGAATTTGATAGTATCCCTGGTTGCATTTTAATGACTACTAACTGTCTAATGAAACCACGAGATTCTTATAAAGACAGGATATTCACAACAAGTGTTGTAGGCTTTGATGAGATTAAGCATATAGATAAGGATGAAAATGGTAATAAAGATTTTTCTGAAATAATAGAAAAAGCATTGGAACTTGGAGGATATGAAGAAGACGATGAAGTAAAAGAAATACTTGTAGGTTTTGGACATAAAGCCACTTTAAGCAATGCTGAGGCGATAATAAATGCAGTAAAGAATGGACAAGTTAAACATTTCTTTTTAATAGGAGGATGTGACGGAGCTAAGCCAGGAAGAAACTAC
>JAJXYA010000311.1 GCA_021780795.1 Bacillota bacterium
CTAAAGGTGCACTTGAAATCTTCATACCTTTAATGGAACAATTGGGGGATAACCCAGAAATATATTACCACAGTGCTGTGGCTTATAGAATTCTACAAAATTATGAAAAGGCTATATATTATTTAAATGAAGCAGCTGCAATCGATCAGGATTTAATAGAGGTAGTAAATGAGTTTGGTATTAACTATGCTTGTCTTGAAAATTATGAGGCAGCTATTCAATATTTTAGGAAAGCATTTGAAGTTACAAGGTCCATAGAGATATGTACAAATCTTGTTATGTGTTATCTTAATATTAAAAACTTTGAACAAGCAAGGATGCATTTAGATATAGCTAAAAAAATAGATCCACAAGATGAAATTGTACTTCAGTTAGAAAATCTATTCACGGAGGGTAAATAATGGAGTTAATGGAATATTTTAATATTATAAAAAAGAGGATACTATTAGTGATTTTAATAACCATAGGATCAACGATTCTTAGTGGGGTTTTAAGTTATTTTGTTATTACGCCTACTTATAAAGCTGATATATCGGTAATAATTGGAAAAATAGAAAATAATTCTGGGGCGCCGCAGGATAGTTATAATGATGTAATTATGTATCAAAAATTAGTTAAAACTTATAGTGAGTTTGCCCAATCAAGAAAGGTTTCAGAACATGTTATTCAAGCACTTAATTTGAAAATGGAACCTAATCAACTTCAAGGAATGGTATCAGTAGCACCTAAAGGAGATACTGAATTTTTAACCATAACGGTTAAATCTAAGGATCCCAAAGAAGCTATGGACATTGCTAATCAGTTAGCTAGGTCATTAAAATATATAAGTAATGATGTTAAAAAAGTGGATAATGTGCAACTTTTAGATGAAGCACAATTACCTACTGCACCAGACAGTCCCAATAAAAAGTTAAATATGGCAATTGCATTTTTCCTTGGGCTCATGGTTTCGCTTGGAATAGCATTTTTATTGGAGTACTTAGATAACACTGTAAAAAGTCAAGAGGACATAGAAAAGTTAACGGGAATACCAGTTATAGGTATTATACCTTTAACACAAGATAAAAAATAGGAGGGTGCGAATATGTTAAAAAATTTAATAGCATTAAAAAATCCCAAATCTAGATCAGCAGAAGCTTTTAGAACATTAAGAACTAATATTCAATTCTCTTCCTTAGATAAAGAGCTTAAGTCTATAGTAATTACTTCCTCAGGTTCTGGTGAAGGTAAAAGTACAGTAATGTCAAATTTAGCTATAACTATGGCTGAAAGTGGTAAAACAGTTATTCTTGTAGATTGCGATTTAAGAAAACCTTCAATACACAAGAAAATGGGAGTTACTAATTCTGTAGGATTAACAAATATATTAGTTCAAAATGTGAAAAAAGAAGAATGCATGGTTAAGACAACAGTTGATAATCTTTTCATTATAACTAGTGGTCCTATACCTCCAAATCCAGCAGAGTTATTAGGAACCCAAAAAATGCGAGATTTTATTGAAAACCTAAAAAGTGAATTTGATTTGGTTCTTATTGATGCACCGCCGGTTCTTGCGGTAACGGATGCACAAATTTTATCTACAATAGTAGATGGTGTGATTTTTGTAGCTTCATATGGTGAGGCACAAAAAAACGCAGTGGTGGATGCAAAACAATTGATAGATAAGGTTGGTGGAAAGGTATTAGGAATTGTATTTAATAAAGTTCCTGAGGCGGTAAGTGGCTATTATGGGAAATACTACAAAGGCTATTATGGAAAGGAAAATTAAGATTTTAAAAGGTGTAAATTTATGATAGATTTTCATAGTCATATAATTCACGGCATTGACGATGGAGCAAAAAATTTAGATATGTCTCTTGAAATGTTGAAAATTGCAGATAGTGAAGGCGTAGAATATATTTGTGCTACTCCTCATTATATAACTGAAGAATACGAAATAAGTCAAGATGAATATGTTGAAAAACTAGATAGATTAATTTTAGCCTCCAGAGAAAAAAATCTTAATGTTAAGATTTTATCTGGACTAGAAATTTATGTGCACCCTAATTTGCCTAAACTCTATAAAGAAAAGAAAATTTGGGGAATTAACGACTCAGAATACTTACTCATTGAGCTTCCCATGGGGCAATTTCCTATGTATACTGAAGATGTATTTTATGAATTAATGTTACTTGGGGCTAAACCTATTTTAGCTCATCCAGAGAGAAATCTTAAAATTATGAAAAATCACGATTTGATCGTTAATTTAATTAAACAAGGGGTATTAATGCAAATCAATTCAGGGAGCCTTTTGGGTGATTATGGGAAAGAAGTAAAAAAAACTGCAGAAGAATTTGTGAAAAGGAATATGATTCATATTTTGGGGAGTGATGGTCATAATATTACAAGTAGAAAAACTAGGCTAAAAGAAGCTTATACAATAGTAAAAGATAAGAATGAAGCTATGTATGATTGGATTCTTCAAAATCAAAATAATATTATTAATAATGTCTCCATGATGGAATTTTTGGAATTAAAACTTAAAAAGGGAAAAGGAAAAATTTCATTTTTCAATATTTTCAAATAAGTTAAAAAAATGAAGGTTATAATCTTAGGGGATATTATTTGAGGGGAGAAGAACTATGAGAGTTAAAAAAGCAATAATACCAGCAGCTGGACTTGGAACAAGATTTTTACCAGCTACAAAGGCACAACCTAAAGAAATGTTGCCAATTGTAGATAAACCAACAATTCAGTATATTATAGAGGAAGCAGTTGCATCTGGAATTGAGGAAATATTAATTATAACAGGAAGAAATAAATCATCAATCGAAGATCATTTTGACAAGTCCATTGAGCTTGAACATCAATTACAGCAAAATAGTAATGAGGATGTTTTAAAAATGGTTAAGGACATATCTAATATGGCTAATATCTATTTTATACGTCAGAAAGAACCTAAAGGACTAGGTCATGCAATAAGTTGTGCAAAAACTTTTGTTGGGAATGAACCTTTTGCAGTAATGTTAGGTGATGATGTGGTAGATAGTGAGGTGCCTTGTCTTAAGCAACTTATAGATTGTTACGGTGAATATAAGAGTTCAATATTAGGAGTTCAAGAAGTAGCCAAAAGTGAAGTTTACAAATATGGTATAGTAAAGGGAACAGCAATAGGAGATAGGATTTATAAAGTTAAGGACCTTATCGAAAAACCCAAGGTTTCTGAAGCACCATCAAACATTGCAATACTTGGAAGATATATTATAACACCTAGAATATTTGACATTTTAGAAAACACAAGGCCAGGTAAGGGTGGAGAGATACAACTTACAGATGCTTTAAAGACTTTAATATCACAGGAAGAAATGTACGCTTATAATTTTCATGGCAGAAGGTATGATGTAGGTGATAAACAAGGATTTTTAGAAGCGAATGTGGAATATGCACTTAAAAGAGATGATCTTAAGGAATCCTTTATGAAATATCTTTTAACTATTAAGAATAATGATATGTTTAAAGAAATTTACAATGAATGTAATAATAGTCAAAAATAGAGAATGTTAGT
>JAJXYA010000198.1 GCA_021780795.1 Bacillota bacterium
ATATACCTAAAACACTCATAAGTTGAGCTATCCTAATGGGACCTAACATTAAACTGTCAGTTCTTAACCCTTCTATAAAAAACCTTCCTATTGAATATAATCCGAGATATGAAAAAAATACGATTCCAGCCTGTTTTGTTTTTTTAATAAGAATTAAAAGGGTAAAAAATACACAAATATCCCAAATGGATTCATATAAAAAAGTTGGTTGATAATATGTTCCGCCTATAAGCATTCCTTTTTGGATAAATTCAGGAAAGTGACTTATAAAACTAGCGGATACAGGACCTCCATGAGCTTCGCCGTTAAAAAAGTTTCCCCAACGTCCAAGCGCTTGACCTAAAATTATAGATGGAACAGCTGCATCTGCAAATCTAAAAAAATTAAGATTTTTTCTACGAGTATAAATAAATGCAGTTGTAAGTCCAGCAATTAGTCCTCCATGAATTGCAAGACCACCTTGTCTTATATCTATAATCTGAGCTGGATGTGCAGAATAATAGCCAAGTTCAAAAATTACATAATAAAGTCTTGCACCAATTACAGCTATTGGCAAAGAGATTAGAACGGTATTAAGCACTTCCTCATAGTCAATATTTCTTAACTTTGAAGAGTATTTTGCGATTAAAATTCCAATAAGCATTCCAGTTGCAATTAGTATGCCATACCAACGGACAGCAAGACCAAATATGTTAAATGCGATAGGGTTCAAAGTTTTCACTTCCTTTTTAAAATAAAATAAGTAACATAATTATATCATATCGTAAAAAAATCACCAAGTTAATTAATTGTTACATGAAATCATTTCCATTATATTTTGACTTAAATGGGGCAA
The DNA here is from genome assembly GCA_021780795.1 of Bacillota bacterium. The sequence continues at coordinate 836 of JAJXYA010000198.1, forward strand.
AAATATTACAGTAATAAATAATAAGGAGATGAAGATTTATGAGTCCTATGGCAACAGCTTCAAAACAGCTTGAAAGTAACAATTTAAAAGTAATTAAGGATCAAATTATTTACGAATCTTTGATGAACAAAAAATTCCATCAATTTGCACAATGTGCTACTGAACCAGAGGTAAAAAATATATGCAACGAAGCATGTGCAGTTCACAAACAAAATTTTAACAACTTAAAATCATACTTAGATTCACATCAATAAAATTTGAACGGAGGGTTAAATTATGTCTCATACTGAAAGTTTAAGTGATAAGGACTTTATGCAAGACGTATTGGGTTCAGAAAAGCATTTAATATCTACTTATAGCTCAGGAATAACAGAAAGTTCATGCCAAAACTTAAGAAATACTTTAATAAACAACTTAAAAAGTACTCAGGAAATACAATATAAAGTGTTCGATACGATGAAACAAAAAGGCTGGTATCAGACAAAAGATGCTCCAACTAATGAAGTTCAGCAACTAAAAAATGAAGCAAATCAAATGATGACAGAATTAAAATAAAAAAGAGCAAGGGATTACATCTAAAGAGTAATTCCTTGCTCTTAAATTAATTAAAATCTAAAATCACGTTTACCGTCTTTTAATTCTTTTAAATAATTTTCTGCGATTTCCCGTACCTTTTCACTTGGAATATTATTAAGTTCTTTAGAAATTAATATTTCTCCTTTTTGCTTAGTATCTTCGGAGGCATAATCTTCTAAGTACTCTTTTAAAGTCATTAAGGCATTAGGTTGACAACAATTTGCGATTTGTCCAGCCTTTACTAAAGTCATGAAACGATCGCCGGTACGGCCTTCACGATAGCAGGCAGTACAAAAGCTTGGTATAAAACCTAACTCAATAAGCCAATTTACTACTTCATCCAAAGTTCTATTATCATTAACTTCAAATTGTGCAGAGTTGTCATCTTCTGCTTCTTTTTCGTGATAGCCACCTACACTTGTTGAAGAAGCACCACTTATTTGAGAAATACCTAGCTCTAGAGCTCTTTCTCTCATAGCTTTAGATTCTCTAGTGGAAACTATCATACCTGTATATGGAACAGCTACCCTTAAAACAGCAATTATTTTTGCAAAGGTATCATCTGAAATAGCATTTGAAAATGTATTTGGATCTATATCATCAGCAGGTCTTATTCTAGGTACACTTATAGTATGAGGACCAACACCCATAGAAGCTTCGAGGTGTTCTGCATGCATTAATAGTCCGATAAAATCATAACGATACATATTAAGGCCGTAAAGTACACCAATACCTACATCATCGATACCTGCTTCCATTGCTCTATCCATAGCTTCTGTATGGTATGCATAATCGTGCTTAGGACCTGTTGGATGAAGCTGTTCATAATTTTCTTTATTATAAGTTTCTTGGAATAGTATATAAGTGCCTATTCCTGCATCCTTAAGTTTTTTATAATTTTCTACAGTAGTAGCAGCTATATTAACATTAACACGTCTTATTGCTCCGTTTTTATGATGAATGCTGTATATAGTCTTAATACTTTCAAGAACATATTCTAATGGATTGTTAATAGGATCTTCACCGGTTTCAAGTGCTAAACGCTTATGCCCCATATCCTGAAGTGCGATTACTTCACGTTTGATTTCTTCCTGAGTTAGTTTTTTACGGCTTATATGCTTGTTTTTATAGTGATATGGGCAGTACACGCATCCGTTTATACAATAATTTGAAAGATATAAAGGTGCAAACATAACGATTCTGTTTCCATAAAGTTTTTGCTTGATTTCTTTTGCAAGTTTAAATATTTTTTCATTTTCATCTTCTAAATCGCATTCTAATAATAAAGCAGCCTCCCTATGGCTAAGTCCTTTTAAGTCGCTAGCACGCTCGATTATACTGCTAATTAACTCACGATTATTTTTGTTTTCTTCTGCATATTCAATTGTAGATAGGATCTCATCATTATCTATAAACTCGGTTGCAATTTTTGATTTTGGATTATACATTTAATTTTATCCTTCTTTCTTTATTATTTATTCGGTAGTTACTGGCATTTTTGAATAAACTGTTTTAATGCTTACATCAGGTAGCATTCCTAATTTTCCAGACAAGGAACTAATTACGTCAGAAGGTGCATCAACAATTACACTGATTACAGAGATTTTTCGTTTGGCATAAGGGATACCCATTCTTCCTATAATATATTCCCCATACTCATGAAGTATAGAATTAATTTTTTCTGCAGAATTTCTGTTTTCAACAATAATTCCGATTTGAGCAATTCGCATTTCCAATTTTAAATCTCCTTTCAAATAAAAAAATCTTGTTACCAAAGAAGGTACAAGATTAATAGTTTTTTTAATTTATAGCATCACAAAAAAGCTAAAAAAATAACTATTTCCTCGCCTTCTCACTAGGGATGAACCCGTATGAATCAGTACGATTTATTTTAGAAAATAAAAAAGGTTAGCTGGAAGATACTGCATAAATCTTAATCAGTGCACCTTATAGCTATTATACTATATAATTTAGATTGTTACAAAATAATTATTTTCGCTTTCAGCTTTAAAGATTAAAATTAAAAATATATATTAGAAACTGAAATCACAGAAATTAAAATTTTGAATATTCTAACAATAACAATATTCCAGTTTTTTAAAAAACGCCCTTTTAGTTGCTTTGCAAC
>JAJXYA010000371.1 GCA_021780795.1 Bacillota bacterium
CCATGGGCCAAGTTCACAACCATGTATGAAAATACTATCGTATCTTATTTTCTGTTTAAGTTATAGGGATATGAAATTTGAGAATAGTATTTATTATTGTCAAATGCCAATAATGTGATATAATCAGATTATCAATAAAACAATATGGAGGTCTAATTATATGAAAATAGGAATGCCTAAAAACGGTGAAGTGATAAACCAACATTTTGGCCGAAGCGAAAGTTTTGCAATAATAACATTAGAAGAAGACAAGATTGTTGATATTCAAGAAGTATCAACAAGCAGCCTTGCCCATAATCACGGAGGACTTGCAAACCTATTGTTAAGTTCTGGTGCATCAGTGGTAATTACTGGTGGCATTGGAGCAGGCATGTTCAATGCACTGCAAGAGCAAGGGTTAAAAGTAATCAGAGGAGCATCAGGCAAAATAGAAGATGTAGTCAAGGATTACCTTGCAGGAAAACTTGAGGATGTAGAAAATTGCTGTGATCATCATGGGGAGCATCACGAGCATCACTAGAATCACTTGGATAATTTCATGTGATTTCAGATAGTTTTATTATTCCAAAAATGGTTTTACATTTCTCACTTTAAATCTTACTTAAAAAGTGCATCTGAGTAATTCAGATGCACTTTTTAAATGAATCATTATTTGTTTTACTTCTACACCATTTCGGACAAAAATCAGCCTTTTTACTGTTGTAGGATTTTTCAATATTTCCAAGTAATACACCTCCGAATCTTTAGTGCGGTAAAGCCAATTGAATACCCATGGTTAATTTCCTCCTCGTAGTTAATTTGAAATAAAATTAAACATATTCTCAAATGATGTTTTTCCTCAAGTTTATAGATTGACAAGAATAATGAGTATCGATATAATTTCGTTATACCCCCCTATGGTATAATGAAATTTCATTGGTTTTATCATCAGTAGATAGCGTAAGTTTGATTGTATTTAGCGTTTTAAACTCTAACTTAAAATTTTATAAAAGAATAGATGGTGATGCATTTGAGAAATGGTTGGAAACATTATTTATATATCGCAACAATAATATTTTTCACACTTGGATTTTTAAATATTATTTTTGCTTTACTTGGACTTATATGTTTGATTTTACCCTTTTTACTTCTTGTAAAAACCAAAAGAAAGACTTGGTGCCAGGGGTATTGTCCAAGAGCTAGTTTATTTAATATTTTATTCCGCAAGTATTCGCTTACTGGTAAAGCTGGTCCTGAGTGGTTTATAAATGGAGATGCCAAATGGTATGTACTTGCGTATTTCATTTTCAATATTTTTGTTCTTGTCATGTCTACTTTCATGGTATATTCGGGCAGAATGTTTCCCATGGAAAAGGTTCGATTTTTAATAGCCCTGGTATTGCCTTGGGATATGCCAAATTTATTTGATTTTGGCACTTTTACAAATTGGACGATTCATTTATCCTTTCGCGTTTATTCTATGATGTTTACCACCACTGTTATTGGGCTTTTACTGGCATTGTTCTACAAACCAAGAACTTGGTGTCGTGTTTGTCCTATTAATACTGTTTCAGATTTAATGCTTAAAAAAAATGATAGAAAGTTTTAACTACAATATAAAGCAATTTTTGATTGTTATTTTAATGATATTATCTTTAGGTTTACTGCTTGCAGCAAGGCAGGCGTTTTCATTTTATTCCAACGCCTTCAATAAAAGCACCACTGAAAAATTCATGATGGATTTCTATTTGAAAGCCTGCATCCGTAATGGTTTTAAGTGTTTGTCTATTCACATTACAGCCCTTGGCTATTTTACTCCAACTGGGATTAATCCTGTTAAAGACACTTTGTAAAAGATGATTATGCGGCAATACATGTTCTATAAAATAAATTTTACCGCCTGGTTTCAGCACCCGATTATTTTCCATTAATCCTTTTAGCGGATCAACCACAGAACAAAATACTAACGTAAAAACAACATTGTCTATGGAGGCGCTCTCAAGAGGCAATTCTTCAACACTTCCCTCTATATAGTTCACTTTAACATTCTCAGGAAAGGTGAAATTCTTCACTTTAGTAGATAGAGCTGTGTCCAAAAGAATGAAACGATCTACCTTGCCAAAATCATAAAAATTAAAATTGGCACCAGTACCAGTACCTACTTCAAGTACATTCCCAAAAACATTTTTCATTAAATTTTTTCTTACATTTCTCAATCTTAGAAATTCAAAAGGAAACATAAACCCATCATATAAACCATCAAAGGCAACCAAATCCTCACCAATCCTTTCCTTATAAAACACATAATCTTTCCATTATCTTTGTATATCATACGCCCATGATGAAAATCCTCTGGCAAGATGATAAATCTCCGTAAAATTATTCTTAACCAGTGTCTGAACAGCACTAGGACTTCTTCCACCAGATGCGCAGTAGACAAGAATTGGTTTATTCTCGTATTTTTTTAGTTCATGAACCCTTAATGGCAATATTGAAGATGGTATGAAAAGTGCCCCAGGGATATGACCACGGTCATATTCATCCTTGTTTCTTACATCAAGAATGAAAACCTCATTATTTTCGTTGATTAGTTTGTATGCTTCCTCAGCTGTCAAATTTTTAAAACTTTGCTTTTCCATAACAAATTTCCTCCTTAGTTAATATGAAATAAAATTTAATACACTCATTTTGTGATATGACTATTTAATATATAACATCCAATAAAATGCAATTCACTCATTTAGCCGCAGAAATTAGTAAAGAAAAATCACAAGAAAATATAATTTCATATTCTTGTTTTAATTTATAGCCGACAGTTCTATTTAAAATAGTTCCATCCTTATATAATACTACAGTAGGAAATTCTTGAATATCCAATTCCATGGCGATGAGTGGATTTTCTTCTACATCTAATTTAACAAACTTATATTTTCCTTCATATTGTTTTTCTAACTCACCAACTACAGCAGCAAGCATTTTACAAGGGGAGCACCAGGAGGTACAAAATACAGCTATGACAGGTATATCACTCTCTATTACCTCTCCCTTAAACGTATTATCAGTTATCGTTTTAATTTTTATCACCTCTATCTTTCCTATCGTTTGTTCATTTACTATCATTTAATGCTAAAATCGGATTATGCTTTAAAGCCCTATCCTTTACTACAAAAGTAGTACAATCGACTTTCATTTCCTTTTGAAATATAATGTCGTGTCCAAGGCATAGTCCCATGATCATAACAAACTCTGCCCCACTGTTATTTAAAAAATGTGCCTGACCAATTGGATTACAAGAAACAACTTGTTTTTGTTTTTGTTTATTTAATCTGCTCTCACTAATCCCATCTATGGAACAGGCAACCATGATTGCTTCAAATTTTTCATTCATTAAATACTCCTTTAATTTGACTGCTTCTTTTTCCATACTATAGCAGTAAGCAACACCTATCTTTGTTATATTACTGACTTTGCAGTATTCCATAATCTCCTGAAGCCTATTTAATTTTCCTGCATTCCCATTGTCTACAAGCAAGGAAGCTTTTCTTATATATTCA
>JAJXYA010000070.1 GCA_021780795.1 Bacillota bacterium
TCAATATAAAGTGAAACTTAATTTAGATGAAGTTTACCTTCAACTAAATTGTAGTTGAACTTATCCATACTGGAAAAAGTTTAATCTTAGCTTACTCAAATAAAAATTGCTGGTTTACTTAAATGTACTTATATTATTCTGTTCAATTTTCAAAGACCATTTTCTTTCACAACTTTCGTTGTAACTATTTGTTTTTTGTTGTCGCACTCAAGCGACTTACTTAGTGTATCACTTGGTTTGAATCTTGTCAACAACTTATTAAAAAATCTTTTAAACTCTTTTTTCAAAAGGCTTTTATCCGATTCCTTTAAGTTGTTTACGTCTCTTAGCGACGTGTTTTATCTTAACATATATAGTTACCCCAATTATTATACTACCCATTGTTTTTTGATATTAACTCCACAATTCTATCCTATTCCCCATTTTACTATCATTTATACATATTGATATGCTAGACTTAGTTGTCTTGCAAATTTGCTTACACAATTGATTTTATCCAAGTATTTGCACTCTAATTTAACCAAGCAATACTTAATCGTTCAAATTTTCTCAAATTGAATACTAGTGTACTAAATATAAAATAATCTGCTATAAACTTTCCTTTCAATATCAAATATTAAACAGTAAATATTAAACAGTAAATAAATTGATTAGGATTAAATTTATATAAAAATATAAAAAGAAGCCATTACTTAAAATGATTAAAAAACCACCTCGTGATGACCTCTTTTAATTTATTCAACATCTATATTTTAATTATTACCATCGGCATCCTCCAACTCTGACACTCCAATCTCTCATTTTTCTAACACTTTGTTCTCTTCGATATGCATAAAATTCATTTTCCCCTTGTGATCTTATTTTACTTATATCCTTAACAGTCTTTTTTGCTAGTTCTTTTGGAGTCATAGCTTTCACCATCCTTTTTATGTTTATACTTAAATTTTCTCAAACTTATACTAAATTTAAGTACATGTATTGTTAATTAGATGTTATATTTTAGTGAAGATAACGATTCTGTAATAAATTTAAGTACAATCTAGTTTTTATTTATATAATCTGCAATACCTAATGTATTTCCAAATGGATCTTCAAATTCTACAGCCATTCCTGTATTTATTTGAAAAGGTTCTGATAAAAACACAACACCATTCTCACTTAATTTTTTGTATTCCGTTTCAACATTCTCAACTTCAAACCAAATGGTAGGTTTCACACTTGGAAATATATTTTTATCTTTTAAAATAATAGCTGGTTCTTCATCCCCAACTTTAAATGCCACCATTCCTTTTGTTGAAAAATCAAATTTTAATTGCAATCCTAAAACAGTTTGATAATATTCTTTTGCTTCAGATAGGTTATTTACTCCCAGAAAAAAATTATCATAATTCTTCATACTAAAATCTCCATATCTATTTTAAATATTTACGTGCAAGTTTATATACGTGATTAAGTGATTTTTGATATAAATCCGATGTTCGAACTCTAAGCTTTCCATGCTGGAAGTTTAGAAAGCATTCCTTCCGCTGCCTTCTCGGCCACTTTTTCATCAAGACCTTGGGTCCTAATAATAAATCCAGCCATGGATTTTAGCTTTTCCTCATATGACTGCATTGTGCCATCTGGCCTTTCACAATAAATGCAATAATCCTTGTTCTCATCCCCCATGGCAAAATCCTCTTTAGTTTTCATTGGCATCCCACAAGCTATACAACTCTTCATTTTATTTGTCTCCCTTCCTTATTATAATTAAATTCATATAATGTTCTATCAGTTGCTTACTGTACCTTTTTAAAATCGACTCTTTTGGCGCAAACAAATCTCCATTGACTAAATAGTAATGAATTAAACCAACCCAAGTATTAAATAACATATCCATAGGCATCTTTCGTATTTTATTAGCTTTCATTTCATTTTCTGCCACCTGGATAATGTGAAATGAAATAGCTGACTGAATCATAACAAAAGAATTTCGAGCACTCTCATTTAGTAAATGTCCCTCTGAAACTAGTCTTGTATAAAAGCCCTCATATTCACTAATCCCTTTCAGATGCGCTTCAAGAACTTCTTTCATTCCACTATTTCTATTAACCAATTGATGTAGCCGATTGGTAATTTGAATACCGAATTCCTCAATTACTTCGTTCAAAAGAATTTCACGTGTTGGAAAATGTGCAAACAAAGTTCCATGAGATACATTTGCTGCTGCTGCAATATCTGAAGTGCGTGTAGTAATTAAACTGTCTTTAGAAAATTGATTCATAGCTGTATCAATAAGCAATTTTCTTGTTTCAAGTTTTTTCTTTTGTCTTTGTGTTATCATAATTTCATTAACTCCTAACTCATTGAGTATATACTCATTATATATTTATTTTGCTTAATGTCAATTAGAATCTTTAATATATAAATGTAAAAAATAAATACCAGCAATTTAAAATTTCTTTAAATTGCTGGTATTTTCTAAAGTATATTCTAATTTCCTATTTGCTTAATAACTCTTCCAGTAAAGCTTTCCCTTGAGTTAATAACTTCTTTTAAAGTTCCTTCTATAATAACCTTTCCTCCATCTTTTCCGCCTTCTGGACCTATATCTACTATCCATCCTGCTGCTTTTATAACATCTAAGTTATGTTCTATAACTATAAGAGTATGCCCTGCTTTAAGAAGTTTATCAAAAATGATAAGCAGCTGTTTTACATCATGAAAATGCAGACCATTTGTAGGTTCATCAAATATATATAAGGTTTTTCCTTTAGCTTTTCTGCTAAGTTCCTTTGCAAGTTTTACTCTTTGAGCTTCTCCTCCACTTAAGGTTGTAGCACTTTGTCCAAGCTTAATATATCCAAGGCCTACTTCTTTTAAAACTTCAAGTATTGAATGTATATCTTTGTAGTATTTAAAAAATTCTGATGATTCATTAGCATCCATATCTAGCACATCTGCAATATTTTTTCCATTGATTTCATTTTTAAGCACTTCTTCTGTAAATCTCTTGCCGTTGCATTCATCACATTCTATCCATACATCTGGCAAAAAGTGCATTTCTATTTTTATCTGCCCTTGACCTTCGCAACATGGGCATCTTCCTTTTGCTGAGTTAAAGCTGAAATAATCAAAGCTGATATCATGTTCTTTAGCATAAGGTGTATCTGCAAATGCTTTTCGTATTTTATCAAATACTCCTATATAAGTAGCTGGATTAGACCTTGGAGTTCTTCCTATAGACTCCTGAGAAACATTTATCACCTTATCTAAATCTTCATATCCTAAAATTTCACTATAGTGTTCTACTTTATTATCTGCTTTATTTAATAAATTTTCTAAGAGTGGTTCTAAAGTTCTGCTTATTAAACTGCTCTTTCCACTACCACTGACTCCTGTTACAACATTTAATGTATTTAATTTAAAGTTTGCTGTAACATTTCTTAAATTATTGCAGCAAACACCTTTTATTTTAAGAAATTTATTACTTTCTAAATTATTATACATAGCATCATTTACCCTTAAAATCTTACTCAAATATTTTCCTGTT
>JAJXYA010000175.1 GCA_021780795.1 Bacillota bacterium
TTGATTCATAGTCAAATGTAATAAGTCAATAAATGCTATTGTGTAATAGATATGCCTAATACAGGAAATGGTCATAACTTACTAGTATCAATAAAAAATAATCTAATATCTTTCTTTGTACATATTTTCACTCTACTTGTTCTCTGTTTTATAATATTTTCATGCAATACATTTTTTTTATCATTAGTTGGATATCAATCCAAAAGCATTTTTACTTTGCATATTTTTTCTTATCTAACTTTAAAACAAATGAGCTTAGCTGAATGTTTACAGTTATTTATCATATTGTTTTTCGTTTTTTCTTTCTTGATCGAGATTATAAAACTTATTTATAGATTGTTTAGCATCTTTACCTCTATAAGGAATCAAAGGATAATAAAAAGATGAAAGTGTTTAGAACAGATTGCAATACAACTGCTATTTTGCCGACATTTCTATTTACTTTTGTTCTTTTAGCATTCCTAGAAATTATTGGAATACTTTACTATGTGCTTGATTGCTTTAAGACTAGCAAAATCTGGATAACTGCTGTTTTACTGTTTCTTACATTGTTTATATCAAATATACCCAAATTGAGGCAAATTTGTACTATAAAGATTCTTCTAAAAACAATATGGGTAATTAATTTCATAAGAAAAATCAAAACTCAATTTAGCAAAAACCCCTATAACTATTTTTGGTTTTTAACAGTTTTTGGTTTTATCACAATTGTATTATTCCTGACTTATTCATTTGATGGATTTATTAGTTTTTCTAACTTAAAATTAGAAACAGGTAATACCTTGGCTTTATCAATACTTATTACATTTATTCCTTTTATTTTCGCAGGATTTACATATTCAAAAAATAGGTTGTCAAACATTCTCCCTGCTAAAGTTGTAAACGTTTGTTTTGGAAAAGGATTCCTGCTTACGTGTATTATACAAATTGCGATTTTTTCTATTTCCTTCTTGTCTCCTTTTATGCGAATGAAATTTCATTTAGAGCAAACATTTCAAATAATGTTGATCGCGATTTCATTTTTGTCTGCGCTAATTTTTATATGGGGAATGTTTAAGGTATCCGAACTTCATGTTTCGTTAGTTTATTTCCGAGAGAAAGAAATAAAAAAATTAAGAAACTTATTTATCAAAGACATTCCAGATATTCCTATAAAAGGGGCTTTATGGCACAGAATTTACAGTTTTTATATTATTGGCATTATTTCTATAACACTTAATAGAATAGCTCATCCATTAAAACCTCAGGAAGAATGCTACGAAACTGCAAAAAGTACATTAGATACTTTTTTTAACATAATAAAGAAGTTTATAAGAGATGGGTATTTTGACGATACAAGCGTTTGCCTTAATGAACTGACTGAATATGCAAGGTGTTATTATTCTTATCGGCAAAATTATATTGACACTTCCGATGATAAAGTTAATCCATACATTACTAATGAACTTAAATTAATTATTGAAAGCTGCACAAATAAAGAAAGAGAAAAGTTTTTAGAACTATTTCTTAGTCCAATAGAAACTATTGGATTATCTGCATGTAGATACAAAAAAATCGGCATGAGTTCAAACAGCTTAATTTATGGGTGGTGTAAATTGATTAAGGATGGTGCTATTGCTACTTCAACTCTTGAGAACACAGCTTTTACCGAAAGTATAATTACTGTATTGGGGAATTTAGCTTGTAAAAGTTTAACAGAAGGAAATAGGGCAATTACAGAATTAAATACAATAAAGGAATTAGGTATTTTATTTGCAAAATCAAAATGGAGCTATCATGACTATATGGTCATTAATTGCTTTACAGATTTAAACAGAACATTAAAGGCTTATTTTGAAACATTGCCTACCCAGTTTAATAGCTCTGATTATTATTTCTTAAAAAGTTATTGGTTTGAGGCTTATTTTGTAATTTTATCTAAAAAATTGGGAAATTTTCAATATAATTCATTTTTAAATCCTTTTACTCCAATTATTCCTCCAATTATTTCTCCTTCATCAAATCCTGATACGCTACCTGTAGTATATGGCTATTGTTTAAACTTAACTTTAGATGATGGTATTTTTAAACAAATTATAAAAGGATTACCATCCATCAAAGAAAACCATTTGCAAAGAAGAATGTTTGAAACGAGGATTAATTTACTATTAGTTCATGAGTTATATATTAGTTTAATGAATCCAATAATAGCTCAGACAGCTCTGGTGTGGAATTATTTTATTCAAACTATAGTTTCGCTTGTTTATATAGATTTAAGAGCAGTTATGAAAATGGAATATTTCAGGAATGAATGGAGTGCTAAATTACTGGAGAAATATTCCAAATTGTTTAATCAAATAACAGTAGTATTTAGAGAAAGCTTAAAAAATAATCATAGTGGCTTATTATTTAGTGAGTTTAGTATGTTTATCGCTGTTCCTGCTATTCTGTTAGCTTACAAAAATGAGGAGTGTGCCGATTTTATTGAAACTTTTATTATACAGTTCAAAAAGTTCCTTTGCGACATACTAGATATCTCACAAAATTATAGGAACATACATGCTCAAGAAACTATAATGGGATGTGTTTTGATCTTTGCTGGATGGTTAAAGATTTTAGGAACTTTCACTGACTTGAGAAATGACCTTGAATCTATTTTACAAACCCGCAAATCTATTAGAACATCTTATGGTTTTGAATCAGAATATATATCTTATGGCTTCCCCAAGGGGTATATGCTTCACGATAAATGGTATTTATTCCCATCAGAGTTATGGGAACCTACTTTACAACAAAAAATAGATGAAGAATTAATGAAAGAAAATGACCTTATAGAGTATGCAAAACAGTTTGTAGAAATTGAAGTTAAAAATCTTTTTTAAAAGGGGATTCTTAATATAGTAAATTAACAAAAAGTATTAAAAAATGAAATGAAGAGTAAAACTAACATTTGGAAACCGAATTACAGTATTAATCCTGCGATTGCCCGGGCTTTGATGGACATAGAAGCAGCAAAGGCAATTGTAGAAAATACTCCTTTGTCTCCTGCTGCTGAGACTGAATTGCGCTACAAAGCCCGTATTCGTTCAACTCATTACTCTACCTACATTGAGGGTAATAAGCTTACATTAAAAGAAGCTCAGGAAGTTGTTGAGAGAACTAAAAAAGACTTTCATGGCAGAGAGCGTGATGTAAGCGAGGTCAGCAACTATTGGGATGCTCTTTTGAAAGTCGAAGAGTGGGCCATTAAGAAAGTTGAATTCAGTGAAGACCTTATTAAAAAGCTTCACGCATTAGTTCACAATGGAAAGAAGGCAAAGCCGACTCCTTATAGAGAAGGTCAAAATGTTATTAGGGATTCTGCATCTGGCGGAATCGTTTATATGCCTCCGGAATCTAAAGATGTTCCTTTGCTTATGTCTGAAATGGTATCTTGGGTAAAGAAAGCAGAAAAAGAAAAAATTCCCATTCCTATTATTGCTTCTTTAGTTCATTATCAATTTGTTACTATACATCTGTTTTATTATGGTAATG
>JAJXYA010000405.1 GCA_021780795.1 Bacillota bacterium
TGAAAAACAAAGAAAAAGGGAGCCAATTAGCGAGGTACCTTTTTCAGTGACCTCCTAACTCGCTCCCTTTTCAATTATAAATTCTTTTCGTAAGATTCAACCATTTTTTTAACCATTTGTCCGCCTACTGAACCATTTTCTCTTGAAGTTAAATCTCCATTGTAACCATTTGAAAGATTTACTCCTACCTCACTGGCAGCTTCCATTTTAAATCTGTTTAATCCTTCTTTAGCCTGTGGTACTAATGCTCTATTTCTTGACATATACATTACCTCCTCTAACTAATATTTATTTTTTTGTACTGGTATCTTATGCAGTATCCTAAATAATACTCATAGAAATATATGCATATCTTTATATAATAAAGGATAAAAGAAACATCTAGTTTTTATATGCATAATATGTAATTTTTAAGATAAGTCTTTTAAAAAATTTATAAAAAAAGATCCTACTAGAGGACCTATAAATACTTTTTCATATGCTTTAATGCATTTTTTTCTACTCTAGATACTTGTGCTTGGGATATGCCTACTTCATCAGCTACTTCCATTTGTGTTTTTCCATCAAAAAACCTCAAATTTAAAATTAGCCTTTCTCTATCTTTTAACTTTTTTAGTCCATCTTTAATTGATATGCTTTCAATCCAACTATCATCTAAGTTTTTAGTGTCTCTTATTTGATCTACTACGCAAATTTCATCACTACTATCATGATGAATTGGTTGAAACAAAGATACAGGGTCTTGCAACGCATCTAAGGCAAATACCACTTCTTCCCTTGGTATCCCTAGTTCGTTTGCTATTTGAGATACTGTAGGCTCTTTATTGTTTTCACTAGATAATCTCTCTCTAACCTTTAATGCTTTATATGCGGTATCCCTTAATGACCTACTAACCCTTATAGAGTTATTATCTCTTAGATACCTTCTTATCTCCCCAAAGATCATAGGTACTGCATATGTTGAAAACCTAAGATTTAAGCTTAAATCGAAATTATCTATAGACTTCATGAGCCCAATACAACCTACTTGAAATATATCATCTAAATTTTCTCCTCTATTATTAAAGTGCTGTATCACGCTTAAAACCAATCTTAAGTTTCCTTCAATAAATTTTTCTCTACACTCATACTCGCCATTTTGTATTCTATATAGTAACTGTTTATTTTCTTTTTCTTTCAATACTGGTAATTTTGAAGTATTTACCCCACATATTTCTACTTTATTAAACGTCATTAGGTCATCATTCCCTTCAAAGTAATTGAAGTTACATTATGTCCTTATAATTTATGTTTTATACTAAAAATAACCTTACACCATTTCAGTAATTACATTTCTTTAATATCATTAATTGCCTTAGCAGTTATATTAAAAGTACATCAGATTAAAGATTCGAAAAGTATATATGAAAACCAAGCCCCGCCCTTTTGAACTATTTCTTCATTAACACCTATATCTATCAAGTTACCTTCCCTTGAGATACCCTCATTATACATTATATCGAATTCAGCTTGCTTAAAAGGAGGTGCAACCTTGTTTTTCGTTACCTTTATACGCGTTTTATTTCCAAGAAAGTCATCACCTACTTTTATAGTGTCAATCTTTCTTATATCAAGCCTTATGGATGAATAAAATTTAAGTGCACGGCCACCGGTAGTTGTTTCAGGATTACCAAACATAATACCTATTTTTTCTCTTAATTGCTTTATAAATATTACAACACATTTGGACTTGTTAATTGAAGAAGTGAATCTTGTTTATAGCATATTATTTTTCGCCTCGCAAGAAAAATTTTTCTCAATTATTAAATCATCATCTTCGATGCTGCAATATTAACGACTTCAGAAGGAGGTTTACCTCTTTGTAGACCTCTGGGGCAGATAACAATTATCAATTGTTATCCTTCCACTGAAGTTTTCTCTTTGTTATAGCATGTATCCTCTGGGTATTCCTCCGCAGTAGATAACAATTCTTAATTGTTATCCCCCCACTTATAGAAGTAGGAGACTTTCCTTCTGAAATGTCGTTAAACTTTATCTATTTATCTCACAAAGAAATTAGCAAATTCACTTCCCTCATACAAGCAACTTTTTATTTGTAAAATATTGCTGTAATTAAAAAATCAGTTCCATATTTTTCATTTGTAATTAACCCATTTTTTGACCATTTTCCAAATCCTGCTTCTACAGCTAAAGGTCGCAAATCTCCATAAATAGAAAATACACCTTTAACCCAAATTTTTTTATAACCATGTAGCTTTATAAGCTTTTTTACTTCCTTTAAGTTTTTATTTGCAACTTTATTGACCTTAAAAATGTCTGGAACAACATTAAAGAAATCTATATAAAATGGTGTACTTTTACAATAATGTGCGAACAATATACAATTAACATTCCCGTTAATTTTGATATTACCCTTTAACAAAACGTCGTATTTTTTACTAATTTCGTATGCGTTATTAATTAAATCACTATCAATCATTATAAATCTCCCACCTTAATATTTATTGTAAATATTCATACTCTTAACATCAAAAAGTCCCAAGAATATTTGGTACTTTCTATTCCTACCCCATTTTCATAATCATACTTCCTGTAGCCCTAATTTTTTTAGTTATGTACTCTTTAATATTTAGGATAGCCTTTACCATGATTTAAATTCATAATTTATCATTATGAGATACTCACCTTTGTAAATTTTGGTAGCAAACAAAAATTTACAAACGTTTTTTTACTATGACTAAATCCATAAGAGCGTTTAGTCAATTTTAATATTGATGTCCTTAGTGTCCTTAACTTACCTTTTTTCCTAAACGTGTATACAAGTATTCTATTGTTTAAATGAAAAGCCGTAGATTTTACTCTACGACTCCCACTATAAAAACACTTCATAAAGTTGTATTCTGATAAACTCCTCATTTCTTCATCATCACTGCTTTGAAATTTTAGAATATAGCTTATATTATCACTATTTTTGCTTTAAACTATCTTTAACCTTGCTCTTGGGTAGGTGTATTGAAAATAAAGCGCCTATCAAAATACAAGAGTAGTAGGTTATTATTCTCCAAAGAATAACTGCTGGAATTATCTTTTCCTTAAAAAACGCGCTGAAAATTAATGTAAATCCACCCTCTGCACCTCCTGCACCGCCAGGAAGAGGAGTTATCGATACTATGGTCATTACTAGGGTTTGAGCAGCTAACATATTCCATAAACTGGCTGACTCTAAGTTAAAGCTTCTATATATAACGTATGGTATAACATAAAACACTGTGAGTTGTGCGGTGTTTATAATTGCAACCTTTATAATTACTTTATAATTTTTAGCAATTAATTCAGCATTATCATAAAACCCAACTAAACTTTTTTTCAATTTACTTTCAGATTTCTTCAAATTTTTAATCAAATTTATTCTGTCAAACAGTTTGTAAATTCCCAGTAACAAATTCTTGGTAAAGGTTTTATTTATGGAAAACATTACTGCAATTATAATAATTCCTG
>JAJXYA010000413.1 GCA_021780795.1 Bacillota bacterium
CCTATAAAGCAGGGGGACTGGATGGGAATATGCCTGCAATCATGAATGCTGCTAATGAAGTAGCTGTTGAATTATTTTTAGATCATAAAATTAAGTATTTTCAAATAGAAGATATTATAGAAAAATGTATGAGCGAATTTGAACACAACATTAATCCAAATCTAGAAGAAATTTTAGAAATTGACTTAAAGGTAAGAGAATATATAAGAAATAATTATGTTACAGAATAGGGAGGGAAATTAATATGAGTAGTATTATATCGAATATACCATACATTATTATGGCTTTATTAGCATTTAGTCTTTTGGTTATAATACATGAATTAGGTCATTTTACTCTAGCTAAACTAAATGGAGTAAAAGTGCATGAATTTTCACTGGGGATGGGCCCAAAACTTTTTGGAATCAAAGGAAAAGAAACTGAATATTTAATTAAAGCATTTCCTATTGGTGGATATGTTAAGATGGAAGGAGAAGAGTCAGGAAGCGATGATCCGAGAGCTTTTAACAATAAAACTCCATGGCAAAAATTAAGTATAGTATCTGCTGGCGCGATTATGAATTTAGTATTGGCAGTGGTTCTATTTGCTATTGTGGGTGCTGCAGAAGGGTATATATTACCTATAATAGGGGAAGTAAGTCCTAATAGCCCAGCCATGAAGGCCGGAATACAAGTTGGTGACAAAATTACTAAGGTTAACAAGGTTAATATAGATAGATGGGATCAGTTTTTAAATGAGATTTATACTTCCAAAGGGGAGAGTATGAACATTGAAATAGTTAGAAACTCACAAGTGAAAGAAATCTCTATTACGCCTGTAAAAAATGAGAAGGAAAATAGATACATGATTGGAATAGCCACTTCTGGTGTGGAAAAGAAATTAAACCCTGGAGAAGCTGTAATTTATGGATTTAATCAAACAATTAGTACAGCAAAACAAACCTTTGGATTTTTTGGGAGCTTATTTAAGGGTCAAGTTTCTGCTAATGATGTAGGAGGACCAATAAGCATAATAAAAATTTCAGGAAAGGCAGCGCAAGCTGGATTTACAAAATTAATGTTCTTTACTGCACTATTAAGTGTACAACTGGGAATATTCAACATAATACCTTTTCCAGCTTTGGACGGAGGATGGATTTTTATGCTTCTATTCGAAATAATATCAGGTAAAAAATTAGATGAAAATAAAGTTGGAACTGTAAATTATATTGGGTTTATGATTTTAATGGCAATAATGGTGTTAGTAGTCATTAAGGATATAGTCAGTCCAATAAAATTCTAAGAGAGAAAGACTATGGAGGCTATGAAAGTTATGAGAGTGAGAGAAACAAAGAAGATAAAAGTTGGAAATGTATATATAGGTGGAGATTCAAAGATAGCAGTGCAGTCAATGACTAACACTGATACAAGAGATGTAGAGGCCACGGTAAATCAAATTCTTCAGTTAGAAAAGGCGGGGTGTGACATTGTAAGATGTGCGGTACCCGATATGTTAGCAGCTGAGGCTATTAAAGATATAGTGAAAAGAATTCACATACCCTTAGTGGCAGATATTCATTTTGATTATAGATTGGCGTTAAAATCTATCGAGAATGGAATATCTAAATTAAGAATTAACCCAGGGAATATTGGGAATATAGATAGAATAAAATTAGTTGCAGAGGCAGCTAAGGAGAAGGGTATTCCCATTAGAATTGGTGTAAACTCAGGGTCTCTAGAAAAAGATATTCTTGAAAAGTATGGTCATGTATGCGCTGAAGCATTAGTTGAAAGTGCGTTAAGGCATGTTGAAATATTAGAAAGTTTAAATTTTTATGATACAGTTATTTCTATAAAATCTTCTGATGTTGTAATGATGATTGAAAGTTATAAATTAATATCAAATAAGGTAGATTATCCGCTACACCTTGGTGTTACTGAGGCTGGAACAACGTGGAGAGGAACGATAAAGTCAAGTGTAGGTATTGGAGCACTTTTAGCTGAAGGCATTGGAGATACTATAAGGGTATCATTAACTGGAGAAGTAGTTGACGAGGTTAAAGTTGGAATAGAAATTTTAAAATCTTTAGGTTATATAGATGAAGGAATTAAATTTGTATCATGCCCAACCTGTGGTAGAACTCAAATTAATCTTATCAAAATTGCAAATGAAGTAGAAGAAAGATTAGCAAATTGCAATAAGAACATAAAGATTGCGGTAATGGGATGTGTGGTTAATGGGCCAGGCGAAGCAAGAGAAGCTGACATTGGAATTGCTGGGGGCAATGGAGTTGGCCTCATATTTAAAAAAGGTGAAATAATTAAAACTGTTAAGGAAGAAGATTTAGTAGAAGAACTTCTTCTGGAGATAGATAAACTATAAAATGTATTATGCGGAGGAATACTAATGAATGTAAGCCTAGCTGAAATGTTAAAAAATGATTTTGATTTAAATGAAGAAACATTAGTAGATGATATTAAGGTATTGAGAGTTCAATACCTTAAAAAAAGCAATAAATTAAGAGTGATAATCAAATCTTTTGAGGATATAGATGATAATAAAAACTTAATAATCAAAAACATTATTTCAAAACGATTATGTGCATTTGAAGATATACAGTTAATTTGTTACCGAGATGTATCAAATGCGACTTTAGAAGATGTAAAAGATAAGTTTTGGCTAGATATTGTTAATGTGATAGCTACCTCCCAACCTTCAAGTAAGGATAGTTTATTGAAATCTTCTAGGATAATTGAGAATGGTATACTGAAAATCCAGTGTGGTAATGATTTCATGTGCAAAATTCTAAGAGATAAGAACATAGAAATTCTTATAAAAAACACTATAAACGATATGTTTGGAGTTAATTCATTAGTTAAATTAGAACATAACAGTGAACTTTCTAAAGAAGATTATTTTGGGAAAAAAGAAAAGGAAAATGAAACTATAATAAATGAAATTATTAAAAACATAAATATAGAAAAGAAAGATAAACCTCAAAATAATAGCCAAAATAATAAGGATAATAATAGTGGCAATAAATCAAATAAGTACAATAGACCAGAGTATAAAAAAGATGAGATTGCTGATGAAAACACTATAATGGGAAGAAATATAAATAGTGAGAGTATAGGAATAAAGGATATAAATGAAACTTCAGGAATAGTGTGTATCTGTGGTGATATTTTTAAAGTAAATATCGTTGAAACAAAAACTGGCAGAATAATTATCACCTTTTATATTACAGATTACTCAAGTTCAATTACAGTAAAATGTTTTCCAAAGCCTAAGGATGTAGAAAAGTTAATGGAAGAAATTAAAGTAGGACTTTTCTGTAAGGTACGTGGAGAAGCGAGTTATGATACCTATGCAAAAGAAGTTGTTGTAATGGCTAGAGATATAATCAAACTAAAAAAGATAGAAAGAATGGATACTGCAGAAGAAAAAAGAGTTGAGCTTCATATGCATACTCAAATGAGTGCTATGGATGGGATGAGTCCTACGAGTAAACTTATTGAAAGAGCTGCCAAATGGGGACATTCTGCAGTAACAATAACTGATCATGGTGTAGTGCAAGCTTTTCCAGAGGCTATGGACGCAGCTAAAAAGCATAAGATTAAGGTTATATATGGTGTGGAAGGCTACTTAGTGGATGATGGAGTACCAATTGTTATTAATAATCAAAATGAAAATTTAGATGATTGTTTTGTAGTTTTTGATATAGAAACAACTGGATTTTCCAGTGAAAATGATAAAATTATTGAAATTGGTGCAGTGAAAATTGAAAATGGTAAAATAGTGGATAGATTTAATGAATTTGTAAATCCGGGAGTAAATATACCATATAAGATTACAGAATTGACTGGAATCACAGATGACATGGTTGAATCTTCAGGCTATATTGAAGAAATACTGCCTAAGTTTTTAGAATTTGCAAGGGGTAGTGTAGTGGTAGCACATAATGCTGCCTTTGATACAGGTTTTATTAAAAAGAATTCAGAGAGGTTAAATTTAAACTTTGAAAGTGCAATTATGGATACAATTCCCTTAGCTAAATATTTATTTCCTAGTCTAAAACGATTTAAGCTGAACGTAATAGCTAAGCATTTAGGCATTTCCCTGGAAAATCATCATAGAGCTGTAGATGACGCAAAAGCTACTGCTGAAATACTATTACATTGTTTTGGCTTATTGAGAGAGAAAAATATTTTAGACTTAAATACTTTAAACAAGGAATTTTTAGGTGACTTTGATATAAAAAAAGCAAACACCTATCATGTGATTATTTTAGCAAAGGATCAAATAGGTCTCAAAAATCTTTATAAGCTTATTTCATTCTCAAATTTAGAACATTTCCATAGAAGACCTAGACTTCCTAAAACTTTAATTGAGAAGTACAGAGAGGGACTTATAGTGGGCTCAGCTTGTGAAGCTGGGCAAGTGTATAAGGAAGTGCTTCAAGGAAAATCAGAAGAGGAGATTAGAAGTATTGTAGAATTTTATGACTATTTAGAAATACAACCTCTTGAGAATAATAAATTTATGATCAAAAATGGCACTGTAAAAGATGAAAGTGAATTAATGGATATTAATAGAAAAATATGCGCTTTAGGCGAAAAAAATAATTTGCCTGTAGTTGCTACAGGAGATGTTCACTTTTTAGAACCCAACGATGAAGTTTTTAGAAGAATTTTAATGGCTGGAAAAGGCTTTTCAGATGCAGATGATCAACCACCTCTATATCTTAAGACTACTAATGAGATGTTAAGGGAATTTTCCTATTTAGGAGAAAAAAAATGTAGAGAAGTGGTAATTTATAATCCAAATAAAATTGCTGAAATGATAGAAGTTGTAAAACCAATACCTGATGAAACTTATCCACCTAAAATAGAAGGTGCTGAAGATGAAATTCGTCAGATGACCTTAGATAAAGTCCATTCTATATATGGGGAATCCTTACCAGAGGTAGTCCAAAAAAGGTTGGACAAAGAATTAAATTCTATTATAAATAATGGATATGCGGTACTTTACCTAATAGCTCAAAAATTAGTAGCGAAGTCCCTTGCTGATGGTTATTTAGTAGGTTCGAGAGGCTCAGTTGGATCTTCCTTTGTAGCTACTATGGCTAATATAACAGAAGTAAACGGACTTCCTCCTCATTATGTATGTCCGAATTGCAAAAACAGCGAATTCATTTTAGATGGATCAATTGGTTCAGGTGCTGATTTACCTGATAAAGAGTGTCCGAGTTGCGGTGCACAATATATAAAGGATGGCCATGATATCCCTTTTGAAACCTTCTTAGGTTTTGAGGGAGATAAAGAGCCGGATATAGATTTGAATTTTTCAGGAGATAACCAAGCAGACATACATAGGTATACAGAAGTGTTGTTTGGAAAAGGGTATACTTTCAAAGCAGGGACAATTGGAACCATTGCTGAAAAAACTGCTTATGGGTATGTAAAAAAATATTTAGGTGAAAAAAACATGATGGTCCCTCAAGCTGAAGTAGAGAGACTAACCCTGGGATGTACTGGTGTTAAGAGGACCTCAGGACAACATCCAGGTGGGATAATGGTTGTTCCAAGCGACAATGAAATATATAATTTTTGTCCAGTACAACATCCAGCAGATGACCCAAATTCAGATATTATTACAACTCATTTTGATTACCATTCCATAAGTGGTAGGCTATTAAAACTTGATATACTTGGTCATGACGATCCCACAGTACTTAGGATGCTTCAAGATTTGACTGGAATAGACCCGAAAACTATTCCACTTTCGGACCCTAAGGTTATAAGCTTATTTACGTCACCTGAGGCACTGGGGCTCACCATTGAAGAATTAGGTTGTGAAGTAGGAAGTTACGGACTGCCAGAGTTTGGTACGAAATTCGTTAGACAGATGCTCTTAGATACACAACCTAAAACTTTTGCAGACTTAGTTAGAATTTCAGGATTGTCTCATGGTACAGATGTATGGCTTAATAATGCACAATACTATATTAAAGAGGGATTTACAACACTTAAAGATTGTATTTCTACAAGAGATGATATAATGGTGTATCTAATATATAAAGGCCTTCCAGCTAAGACAGCCTTTACTATCATGGAGAGGGTAAGAAAAGGTAAGGGACTTACGGAAGATGATGAGAAGGTAATGAGAGAACACGACGTGCCTGATTGGTATATAGACTCATGTAAAAAAATAAAGTATATGTTTCCTAAAGGCCATGCAGTAGCTTATGTAATGATGGCGGTAAGAATAGCATATCATAAGGTTTATTATCCAAAGGCATACTACGCTACTTATTTTACTGTAAGAGCAGATGACTTTGATGCTAATTTAATTGTAAAAGGTGAGAGTGCTATAAAAGCTAAAATGGATGAACTAACAGCTATGGGTAATGATATAGGACAAAAGGAAAAAGGACTTCTCACAACATTAGAGTTATCTTATGAAATGTTTAAAAGAGGTATAAAATTATTAAATGTGGATCTTTATGAATCTGAAGCAGTTAAATTTAAAATTGAAGATGATGCCATAAGACCTCCATTAAGCGGACTTGAAGGCGTAGGTGAAAATGCTGCCAAAAGTATAGTTTTGGAAAGAGAGAAAGGTGAGTTCATATCAAAAGAAGATTTGAGAATTCGTTGTAAAGTTTCTAAGACAGTTATTGAAACATTGGATAATCATGGATGCCTAAAAGGTATGCCTAACACAAATCAGTTGTCGTTTTTTTAGGGAAATGCAATTAACCCTTGAAATAGCAAATTTTATATGATAGAATGATATATATTAGTTATCGCTGATAATTTTACTGGAAGAGAGTAGGCCCGTCCTACTCTCTAATTTATTGAAACGCAACTCATGGTTGCGTTTTAATTATAATATTATGATTATTTATGTTAATAATTGTAGAAAATAATAATAAAAGGAGGGTGTTAAAATGAAAAATGATACCTTGTTACAAAAACTTAGAAAAATAACTCAGCCAATAGTAGAAAAAAACAATTGTGAATTATATCATGTGGAGTATGTAAAAGAAGCAGGAGAAAATTTCCTGAGAATTTATATAGATAGTTCTAATGGAATATCTTTAGAAGATTGTGAAAAAGTAAGTAGAGCTACGAGTGAAGTATTAGATGTAGAAGACCCAATAACTGATAGCTACTATTTAGAAGTTTCCTCTCCAGGAATAGAGAGAATTTTATATGATGACAATCATCTAGAAAAATACATAGGACATAATGTATTAGTTAATTTAAATAGTCTATATGATGGCAAGAAAAAGCTTGAGGGCAATTTATTAGGATTTTCTGATATACAAATAGAAATTGAATATGATGGGAATAATATATCCATTCCGAGAGAAAAGATTTCCATTGTGACTTTGAAACCAGTGCTGTAAGGAGGAAGTTAAAATGAATCAGGAATTTATTGAAGCATTGAGAGAAATTGTAGACCAAAAGGGAATCAGTGAAGATTTACTTTTTGAAACTATTGAAGATGCATTAGTTGCAGCATATAAGAAAAATTATGCTACTTTATCTAATAATGGCCAAAATGTAAAAGTAACAATGAATAGAGAAACAGGTGAAATACATGTTTATGGTCAAAAAATAGTTGTAGAAGAAGTCTTTGATGATGTTAATGAAATATCACTAGAAGAAGCTAAAGAGTATAGTCCTAGATATCAAATTAATGATACTGTTGATATTGAAGTTACTCCAAGAAAATTTGGAAGAATAGCTGCACAATCTGCAAAACAAGTAGTTATTCAAAGAATTAAAGAAGCTGAAAGAAATATCATTTACAATGAATTTATAACCAAAGAATTTGATATTATTACAGGAAGCGTTATAAGAAAAGATAGAGGAAATGTATTTATAGATTTAGGTAAAATTGAAGCTGTGCTTGGAGCTAATGAGCAAATGCCTGGCGAGGAATATAATTTTAATGAAAAATTAAAACTATATATTGTTGAGGTTAAAAATACTACTAAAGGTGCTCAGATAGGAGTATCAAGAACTCATCCAGGTCTTGTAAAACGATTATTTGAACTAGAGGTACCAGAGATTTTTGGTGGAGTTGTTGAAATAAAAAGTATTTCAAGAGAAGCAGGTTCAAGAACTAAAATTGCAGTATATTCAAATGATGAAAATGTTGATGCTATGGGAGCTTGTGTTGGACCAAAAGGTACTAGAGTTCAAAATATAGTTAATGAATTAAGAAATGAAAAAATTGATATCATTAAGTGGAGCAAGAAATCTGAAGAGTATATTTCAAATGCTTTAAGTCCTGCAAAAGTATTGAATGTAGTAGTTGAAGAAGCTTCTAAATCTGCAAAGGTTATAGTGGATGATAATCAATTATCTTTAGCTATAGGAAAAGAAGGCCAAAACGTTAGATTGGCAGCTAGACTTACAGGTTGGAAAATTGACATTAAGAGTAAAACTCAAGCCCACTATAACATGGAAGTAAGTGGAGTTATTGAAAATGAAGTAATTGAAACCATTACTGAAGAGTAGGTGATAGTTTTATGAAGGTTAAAAAAATACCTCAGCGCATGTGTACAGGTTGTATGGAAATGAAATGTAAAAAGGAATTATTGCGTATTGTTCGTAGTAAAGAAGGAGAAATTTCCATAGATTTAAGCGGTAAAAAGCCAGGTAGAGGTGCATATATTTGTAAGAGTATAGAGTGCTTTGAAAAATCCTTTAAGACAAAAAGATTAGAGCGAAATTTAGGCGGAAAAATAAGTGAAGAAATTTATGGGAAACTAAGGGAAGAGATAAGTCATGAATAATAAATTTTTTCAATTTTTGGGTTTAACTAAAAAAGCAGGTAAACTTATTGAAGGTTACAATCAATGTGAAGACGCACTTTCACATGGAAGAGGAACACTTATAATTTTGTCTGAAGAGAGCTCCACTAATACAAAGGATAAATTTAAAAGATTAGGCAGTAAAAATAATATACCTATTATAGAAGGATTACCGAGTGGGACACTAGGTAAGTGCTTAGGAAGAGAAGAAATTAATGTTTTGTGCGTAAGCGATAAAAAAATGAGTGATAAGCTATTAAGCTTATGGAATGAAAATGATGAAGAAATTAAATTTCGGGGGTGAATGATTTGGCAAAAGTCAGAATATATGAATTAGCAAAAGAGTTAGAAGTGTCAAGTAAAGAATTAATTAATGTACTATTTGAAGAATTTAGTATAAAAGCCAAAAATCATATGAGTGTGATTGAGGAAGAGGATGCTGAGTTAATAAAGGAACTTTACAGTGATGAAAATTCAGGACTTAAAGATAGTAAAAATGAAACGGTAGAACACTATGAAAACTTAGCTAATGAAGATGCTAACAAAGTTGTTATTAGAAAAAGAGGTAGAAAAGGTAGAGATGAATTAGGAAATAATAACAATGGTGTTGAAGCAATAGAGGATGAATTTGTAGTAATCGAAGGTACGATTACAGTTAAAGACTTAGCTGATAGATTAAAAAGACCTTATGTTGAAGTAATAAAGCAACTTATTTTCTTAGGTGTTATGGCTGGAATGAATCAAGAAATTGATTTTAATACAGCAGAAAAAGTAATAGAAAAGTATGGTGCAGTTGCAGTACTCAAAGAAGAAGAAGAAGGCAAGATTGCTGATGATGAAGATATTGAAGTTGATTTAGGTACAGATAAAAAACCAGCTGTTGTTACAGTTATGGGTCACGTTGATCATGGTAAGACATCATTACTTGACTGCATTAGAAAAGCTAAGGTTACTGAAACAGAAGCAGGTGGAATTACACAACACATAGGTGCGTATACTGTTAATATTAATGGAGAAAAAATTACATTTTTAGATACGCCTGGTCATGAAGCGTTCACATCCATGAGAGCAAGAGGTGCACAAATAACAGATATAGTTATACTTGTTGTAGCTGCTGATGACGGTATTATGCCGCAAACTATAGAAGCTATAAATCACTGTAAGGCTGCTAAGGTTCCAATGATAGTAGCTATAAACAAGATGGATAGAGCAGGAGCTAACCCTGATAAAGTTAAGCAAGAATTAACAGAACATGGTCTTGTAGCAGAAGATTGGGGCGGAGACACAATTTGTGTTCCAGTATCAGCTCATACCAAAGAAGGTATAGATACTTTGCTTGAGATGGTATTAATAACAGCAGAAATGTTAGAGTTAAAAGCAGATGCTAGTAGACGCGCAAAAGGAACTGTAATAGAAGCTAAGCTTGACAAAGGTAGAGGTCCAGTTGCTACTTTATTAGTACAGAATGGTACACTAAACACTGGGGATTCTATAATAGTTGGTTCAACTTATGGAAGAATAAGAGCAATGCTTGATGATAAGGGTAAGAAAATAAAGACTGCAGGACCTTCTATACCAGTAGAAGTACTTGGATTATCTGAAGTGCCAGCTGCTGGAGACAGATTTAATGTAGTTAAAGATGAGAAAACTGCAAGAAACATGGCCGAAGCTAGAAAATCAAAATTAAGAGAAGAACATTTCCAATCTAGTAATAGAGTTTCTATGGAGAATCTATACAGTCAAATACAAGAAGGTTCTGTTAAAGAACTTGGTGTAATTGTTAAAGCTGACGTTCAAGGATCTGTAGAGGCTGTAAGACAATCTTTAGAAAAATTATCTACTGATAATGTTAAAGTAAGGGTTATTCATTCTGGAGTTGGAGCTATTACAGAAACAGATGTTATACTTGCAGCTGCTTCAAATGCAATAATTATAGGGTTTAATGTAAGACCAGATAACAATGCTGCTTCAATTGGAGAAAAAGAGAATGTAGAGATTAAAACCTATAGAATAATTTACGATGCTCTTGATGATATAAAAGCGGCTATGGTTGGAATGCTAGATCCTGTATTTAAAGAAGTTGTTTTAGGTAGAGTTGAAATAAGACAAATATATAAAGTTTCAAATGTAGGAACAATAGCAGGATCTTACGTACTTAACGGTAAAATTACTAGAAACAGTAGTATAAGAGTTCTTAGAAATGGAATAGTAATAACTGAATCAACTTTAGCTTCTTTAAAGAGATTTAAAGATGATGCAAAAGAGGTTGCTGCTGGATATGAATGTGGATTAAGTGTAGAAAAATTCAATGATCTTAAAGAAGGCGACATTATTGAAGCATTTATAATGGAAGAAGTAAAACCAAAATTAACATAATTAAAAGGAGTGGTGGGTTGTATGGTTAATTATAGAAATGGCAGAATAAATGAAGAAATCAAAAAAGAAGTAAGCAATACAATTCAAAACAAAATAAAAGATCCAAGAAAAAGCGCTATGGTAAGTGTTACAAGTGTAGAGACAACAAAAGACTTAAGCTACACAAAAGTTTTTGTTAGTATATTTGGTAATGAACTTGCTAAGAAAGAAACACTTCAAGCACTTAAAAGTTCAACTGGCCTTATGAGAAAAGAAATTGGTGCTCATGTTAAACTAAGACATGTTCCACAAGTTATCATAGAGTTAGATGAGACTATAGACAAAGCAATACATTTAGAGGGCCTTTTCAACCAGATAAAGGCAACAGATAAGAAAAAAGAAGACTTAAACGAAGAAGACTTATTTGAAGAAGATGCTAATGAAGAAGATAGCAATGAAGATTAATGAGATTATTAATAAGATAAAGTTATTCAAAAAAATTGCTATAACTTTTCATACTTCTGCAGATGGTGATTCATTAGGGAGTGCATTAGCATTACTTATTGGACTAAGAAAATTAAACAAGGAAGTATATATAATTTCAAAAGAAGTTATTCCACAAACATTTCTATTTTTACCATTCTCCAATGAAATTAATGGAGAAACAAGTGAGCCATTAAAGGATACGGAGTGTGTAATAGTCTTAGATTGTGGTGATTTTAAAAGAATTAATGCAAATCTAACCTTAGAAAATAGGAAGTTTGAATTAATTAATATGGATCACCATTTATCTAATGATTTATATGGAGATTTAAATTTTGTTGATACAAGCGCTTCTGCAGTGGCAGAAATTGTGCATGAAGTGCTTAGACTTCTTGACGTAAAATTAGATAGGGCAATAAGTACATGCTTGTACACTTCTTTACTTACAGATACGGGTTCCTTTAGACATTCTAATACCACAGCAGTAACTCATGGTATAGCAGGTGAACTTATTAATACAGGCATAGATTTTAGTAACATCCATAGAATAATTTTCGAAAATAAGAAATTTGAAAAAATAAAATTCTATGGAGAAGTTATTAATAATATGACTACAGAACTTGATGGTAAAGTTTGTATTATGTATATATCTAAAAATGTGCTTGAAAAGTATAACTTGGTATCCTCAGATACATCGGATGTTATTACTTTTGGGGCTTCAATAGATACCGTTGAAGTTACTGCTCTAATAAAAGAAGCTGAAAACGGTGTTAAAGTAAGCTTAAGGTCTAAATCTTTAGTAGATGTTAGCAAAATTGCTGAAGGTTTTAATGGCGGAGGCCATATTAGGGCTTCAGGCTTTTTTACAGAAGGAAGTTTTGATGATACTAAAGCAAAATTGATGGAAATTTTAGAAAAAGAGTTGATAAAATGAATGGTATATTAAATATATATAAACCAACGGGAATGACTTCTTTTGATGTAGTTCGCATAATAAGAAAAATCAGCAATGTAAAAAAAGTAGGCCACGCTGGCACTCTAGATCCTGAGGCTAGCGGGGTTTTACCTGTTTGTATAGGAAAGGCAACAAAGGCTATCGACTATATAATGGATGACTTTAAAATTTATGAAACTGAATTGAAGCTAGGTGTAATTACAGATACTTATGATAGAGAAGGTAAGATACTACAAGAAAGTGAAGTTAATGCAAGTGAAGAAGAAATCATACTGGTGATTAATTCATTTGTTGGAGAAATAAAACAAGTTCCTCCAATGTATTCAGCTTTAAAGGTTAATGGAAAAAAACTTTATGAATTGGCAAGGGCAGGAATAGAAATAGAGAGAGAAGCAAGACCTATAGTAATTTATGATATAGATATTATTGACATTAAAATACCTTATGTAAAGTTTAGAGTGAAATGCTCTAAGGGTACATATATTAGAAGTCTTTGTTATGATATTGGAGAGCAGTTAAAATGTGGTGGTATGATGTGGAACTTACAAAGAACTGCTACAGGACAATTTCATATTGATGACGCTATAAGTATTGAGGATTTGAATGAGGAAAATATAAATAAGCATATTATGCCTATAGAAAAAGCTTTCCAAAAGAATACTAAAATTACCATAGAGGATAGATTTATTAAGTTCTTATTAAATGGTGTTGTAGTAAAGGATAAAGCACTAACTTGCAAGTTTGAAATTGATAGTACATATAGTATATATAATAATGACAATGATTTTATTGGAATTGCAGATAGAACTAATGAAGGAGTTAGGCTAATAAAATCATTTATATAGGAGTATGTTAAGGATGTTAGTTATAAAAGATAATTTTAAAACGAAACTTAAATATCCAACGTACATTGCATTAGGAAGTTTTGATGGGCTCCATTTGGGACACATGTATCTAATAAATAGAACTGCAGAATTATCAAAAGAGAATAATGCTAAAAGTATGATTTGTACCTTTAAAAATCACCCTTTATCTGTTATTAACAAAGAAATTTGTCCAAAATTAATAATGGATAATGATACTAAAATAGACTTATTACAAAATACTGGCATTGATATTGTTAATTTAGCTAATTTTGATAAAGGTTTTATGAAGATAACCCCAGAAGAATTCATAAAAAATATGGTGAATTTCTATAATGCAAAGGGGATAGTTGTAGGTTTCAATTATAGATTTGGATATAAAAATCTAGGCGATGTAGAAATGCTTCAAAAATATAGTAGTATACTAGGATATAAATTATATGTTTGTGAAGCCATTAGTATTAATCATGAAATTGTAAGTAGTTCAAAAATACGTCATCTCATAGCTGAGGGCAATATTACTAAAGCAAATGAACTTTTAGGAAGGTCACATACTATTATTGGAAAAGTTGTAAAAGGAAAACAACTAGGGAGAACTATTGGATTTCCAACTGTAAATTTAGATTACAATAAAGAATATATACTTCCTAAGGGAGGTGTATATTATACTGTAGTTGAATACGATAATTGCCT
>JAJXYA010000379.1 GCA_021780795.1 Bacillota bacterium
AACAAAAACATTGGCAGGAATTGGACTAATCCAACAAGACCTAAATAAAAAGCACTTTTAGTTATGGAATATATTTGCCATCCAATTGTAACAGTTAACATTTGAAAGGCAATTGCTGTTGAAACACGAGCACCTAGCAAAAGCCATAGAGATTTATTTTGTAATATTGTAGGGGTTTTAAATGATGACATTGTATTCTACACACCTTTCTTTACCGGGAACAACTTAAAACATGTTACCATTCCATCCCCAATCTTTTACCTCATCAAAAATTATATATATACTATCTTTTGGTATATTAAGCTCTTCCTCAAATAAGCTAGATACTTTTGCTGTTATTGCTTCCTTATGTATTCTATCAGCAATTCCAAATATTTTAATCTCTACAAAAGCAGCTTTTTCTTTTTTATCACCTCTAAAAAAGAGAGTATGGTCATCTTTGAAGCCTACCATAAGCCATTCCTCGCTTTTTCCTGGTATTTCAGTAATTATCTCACCCAATTTTGATTTTATTGCCTCTTTCTTTTCATCTGTTATTTTTACAGTTAAAGTTGAATTTATGTATGGCATAATTCTCCTCCTCATTTGATTTTATGATATTATTACTATATTGTATGTGAAAAGTTAAAGGAAATCAATAGTATGCCAAACATCCCCAAAGTGAGTAAAATTTACTTCCTGTTTTTAATTTCGTTATATTCAGTATAAAATGTCCTCAATAATTTCAACAGCTTTTTTTACTACCATGGGACACATTGATTCAAAAACCCCTGCTTCTCTAGCTTTAGCCAGTTCTTCTTCAAAACTTATATCATACTTAATTAGGTCTTTACATTTAACTGACCCATATTCCTCTTTAAAACAGTCTGCAAATTGTTTAACCAGCATATATGTCTTTTCTTTAGCCTCGTTGTCTTCTTTTTTAAATTTACCATACTTAAGTCCAATCAACATAAATGCTCCAGTTACAGCTCCACACGTCTCACCGATGTGGCCCATCCCGCCACCAAAAGCCCCAGATATCTTTAAAGCGGTTTCTTTATCCAAACCTAAATCTTCACAATACGTTGTGAATACTGCCTGTGAACAATTAAATCCCTCACTGAAACATTGTACTGCTAAGTCGGATCTTTTACACATAATTATAAGCTCCTTTCATATATTTACTACTTTAATTCAGTTCCACCCCATTCAACAACAGTAAATCCTTTTCTCACCAATGGTTTTAGCTCCTGTTCTTCTATCTTTATTGATTTATATAGTGGCTTAAAAACCATCATTACTCTTAATATAGAATCTGGTTTTGGAGTTATCTTAAGTTGCGCTAAGTTTTCATAATCTTCTCCTGCAAATGTTATAAGATTATATTTATTATCTTTCATTAATGGAAGCCAATACACTATAAATTCATTATATTCTTTTGGGGTTAATCCCAAATACTCAAGTTTCTGTTGAAGAAATTTTTCTGTTTCATTCCCTTTCACTATAAAACCTTTTGAGATATCCCACTTATTATTAGAAATTCCTTCCCAATACAAATATGAATATTCTCTGTTATCAGCAAGATTAGTTAATGTGCCATCTGGCTTAGCCTTAACTTTCCATTCTCCTTTATATTCTGGATATGTGCAAGTAAGTTTACCCTTATACTGTAATTTCACACTGACTGTCTGTTCTGAAGCTGGATAAAGATAAATTACAGGTTTCGCACTTTTCTCACCCTTAAGTGGGTCACAACCAGTTAAAATTATCAAAATAAATGACATAACTAGCATAAGAATCTTTGATTTGGATATTTTCATGCTTAGTCCTCCTAAATATTTATTTTTTATTCTCTTAAAAATTTTTCATATCTTATTTGATCTCTATTATCGATAAAAACTCTATCAACCATTTTAAAGCCATTGCTTTCATAGAAATTTCGTAACTTTGGCCTAAATGTGCCACAATTTAACCTCAAACATTTTATTCCACGGTCTTTGCAGTTTAATTCAGCAGATTCTATTAGTTTGCTTCCGTAACCTTTTTTTACATGCTCTCTACATACAGCTAATTTATGTAAGATTCCAGATTCATTTTCCTTTAAGTTTCCCCAAAAAAGAGGGTCGTACCATTGTAAAACATATACTCCTAATAATTCTCCATTTTCATAACACAATTTCATCTCATCCATAGCATATTTCTTTAATAACTCTTGGACTGTTAGATCATGAACCTTCCACATTGGCTCATTTAAAGAATTGAGCCATACAGCAGCATCCATTAAAACCTTTGAAAATATTTCTAGACTTTCATTTGTTGCATTTATTACCTTCACTAATATCCCTCTCCCCTATATAAATTTTTGTAAATACCTCTTACATATTTCATTTACATATTTCATTTACATAATTCTATGCACTTCTATTATTTCCCTTCATATTTGTATATATAAGTAATAATATCCTACTTATACCTAATATTAACTCAACATAAAAAATTCTTTGTGTTTGATTTGTTAAACCTTACATTCATCCTAAAAAAACGATAAAAAACTCGTCTTCTATAATTTAGAAGACGAGTTTTTTTATGTGATACAACTTACATTTATAAATGTCTCACAATTATTATTTCATTAGGCAACAAACATCATTTGCAAATTGTACAGGATCTTCTATAGGAAGTCCTTCAATTAACAAAGCTTGATTGTATAAAAGACTAGCATATACTTTTAGCTTTTCCTTGTCATCAGTAAATGAATGCTTAATAGCAGTAAACATTTCGTGATTTGTGTTTATTTCTAAAATTTTATCTGCTTGAACATTGGAGTTATTTGGCATCATGTTAAGAACCTTCTCCATTTCAATAGATAATTCACCATCACTTGTAAGGCAAACAGGGTGACTCTTTAATCGTTTTGAGGCTCTAACATCTTTAATTTTTCCAGTTAAGGCTTCTTTAATAAACTCAAATAGTGCCTTATTTTCTTCTGTCTCTTCAGCATTTTCTTTATCATCAGCTTCAAAGCCTAAATCACCGCTTGAAACTGACTTAAATTCTTTTTCTTTGTAGTTAGTAAGCATTTTAATTGCAAACTCATCAATATCCTCAGTAAAATATAGTATTTCAAAGCCTTTTTCTGTAATTACTTCAGTCTGTGGTAGCTTCTCAATTCTTGCTATACTTTCACCTGTGGCATAGTAGATATACTTTTGATCTTCTTTCATACGTGAAATATATTCTCCAAGTGTTACAAGTTTCTTTTCTGTAGAAGAGTAGAACATTAATAAATCCTGTAAATCCTCTTTATTGGTTCCCCAATCAGAGTAAACACCATATTTAAGCTGCTTTCCAAAATTGCTATAAAACTCATCGTATTTTTCACGTTGATTTTTAATCATTGATTCAAGTTCACTTTTAATTTTATCCTTAATTTTCTTAGCAATAAATTTAAGTTGTCTATCATGTTGTAAAAGTTCCCTGGAAATATTAAGAGAAAGATCTGCT
>JAJXYA010000403.1 GCA_021780795.1 Bacillota bacterium
TATTATTTAATATGAACCATCACCATCTAAAGAATCATCGTTTTCAATCCACTCTAAAACCGGTATAATTCTGTAATCTTCTTTATTATCTCTAATAATTACCCTTTCGATTCCAGAGTTTATTATTAATCGCTTACACATCGTACATGAATTTGCATTTTCAACATATTCTCCTGTTTTAGCATCATGACCAACTAAATATAAGTCTGAACCTATCATATCTCTCCTAGATGCACTT
The DNA here is from genome assembly GCA_021780795.1 of Bacillota bacterium. The sequence continues at coordinate 239 of JAJXYA010000403.1, forward strand.
ATTATAGCATTTGCTTCTGCGTGGACTGATCTTGAAAGTTCATATTGAGTACCTCTTTTTACATTTAGCTGTTCTCTTCTACAATAACCTAAATCAGAACAATTTTTTCTACCTCTAGGTGCTCCTGTATATCCAGTAGCTATAATTTCATCATTTTTTACAATTATAGCTCCGTAATTTCTTCTTAAACATGTTCCTCTTTCCAGTACTGTTTCTGCAATATCCAAATAGTAATTAATCTTATCTGTACGCTTCAAAAGTATCTTCCCCTTTGTTATAGTCATTTTTATATTTTCTATTTTATATATAGAAATAAAAATTATAATTATCCTCATTCATTATATCATTAATATCTATATTTTTGACATAAATATTTATTTTATTATTCAAATGTTAATGATTCTCTGTAAGATTTGCTGTAGTATTTAACTTGCAAACAATTTGCATCTAGGTATATAATTAAGCTATGATTTATTGAAACTTCACTATCGAAAGGAAATTATGGTTATGATTGAAATTTGCAATTTATTTTTTTCATATAATAAAAATCAGCCTTACACGCTTAATAATATAAATTTAAAGATTGATAAAGGACAGTATATCTCAATATTGGGCGAAAATGGCAGTGGAAAAAGTACTCTTATGAAGCTTATTCTAAAGCTTTTAAAACCAAATGCCGGTAAAATAAAGGTTGATACAACTAAAATTGGATATGTGCCGCAATTATTAGATAGCTTCAATTCTGCTTTTCCTATTACTATTGAAGAAATTTTAAAATGTCATTTGAAAGCCTTAAAGCTTAGGGATACTAATAGCATACATAAAGCTTTAGAAATTGTAGGAATGGAAGAATATAAAAAGAGGCTAATCGGTAATCTTTCTGGCGGTCAAAGGCAAAAGATTTTCATAGCAAGAGCATTAATGGGGTACCCAGAATTATTAATTCTCGATGAGCCCTCCACTGGCGTAGATATTAAAAGTCAAAGAGAAATCTATTCTCTTCTAAAAGATTTAAATAAGACGAAAAATATTACTATTATTTCAGTAGAGCACAATCTTAAAGCTGCTATAGAAAATTCAACACATATTTTCAAGCTAGATAAAGGCAAAGGAACTATTTTGACATTAAATGATTATGTAAAAAGTGAATATTATGATGAACAATCTGAATTATTATTTTAATAAATTTTAGCAAGCGAGGATATTATATGTTACAACTTTTTCAATTGACTTTTATGAGAAATGCAGTAATAGCTGCGATTTTAATTTCTGTTTTATGTCCTACTATAGGCATATTTTTAGTATTAAAGAGATATTCTATGGTAGGTGATACTCTTGCACACTCTTCTTTTGCTGGAGTTGCTATAGGTCTTGTGCTTGGTTACAATCCAATTATTATAGCTTTTATTTTCACATCCATTTGTGCTATATCCATTGAGTTTTTAAAAAGTTACTTTAAACAATATTCTGATTTGATATTGCCAATTATATTAACCTTTTCAGTTGGAATTGCAATTACCCTTACAAGCAGCGGAAATGCAGCAGGAAATATTGAATCCTTCCTATTCGGGAGCATGCTTACTGTAGGTACTAGTGACTTATATACTATAATAGCACTTAGCATCCTTTGCATAGTTTTATTGATTGTGTTATATGATAAACTAGTTTATATTACCTTCGATGAAGACGGTGCTAAGATTTCTCAAATAAATGTTAAGCTTTTAAACTATATTTTTGCTATTTTAGCTGGTGCCGCTATTTCTGTATCCATAAGAATAATAGGTATACTAGTTGTTTCTTCAATGGTAGCAGTTCCTGTAGCAACTGCTATGCAGCTAAAAAAAGGTTTCAAAACAACTCTTATATTTTCTATAATATTTGGTTTTATAGATGTAATCATCGGTCTAATTTCATCTTATTTCATTAATTGTGCACCTGGTGGAACTATAGCTTTGACTTCTGTGGCAGTATTAATTTTAGTGTTGTTATTTAATGTTATTGCAGTTAAAAAAGCATAAAATATGCAAAAGAAAATGCGATGCAGTTTTATTTTAGCCATCAAGCTTTTGACGGCATAAAAATTTTGCATCGCATTTTTTTAATTCTCCACTAAATTTTTCTTAATATAAGGTATGCAATTAAAATGATAAGAGCTATTCCAATAATTTTTCCAACAAAACTACCAAAATTTATTGTGGTTCCAATACCGCTTCTTTTACTTACAAAAATCGATGGATTATTTGGATTGTAGTAAAATACTCCAAGCTTCCAACAATTTTTATCTTTTTCATTATCATTCATAACTTTCTCCTACCTTTAAGCTTTATTTTGTTCCAAATAGTCTATCACCAGCATCGCCTAGCCCTGGAACGATATACCCATTTTCATTTAACTTTTCATCTATTGAGCCTATGTATACATCTACATCAGGATGTGCTGCTTTTAATGCTTCAACACCTTCTGGTGCTGCAATAAGGCACATAAATTTAATGTTCTTTGCACCTTTTTTCTTTAAAAGCTGTATAGCATCTATAGCAGAACCTCCAGTAGCAAGCATAGGATCTGTAACTATTATATATCTTTCTTCTATATCTTGAGGAAGTTTACAAAAATATTCAACTGGCTGAAGAGTCTCTTCATCTCTATACAAGCCAATATGACCAATCTTAGCTGCTGGAATAAGTTTTGCTACACCTTCAACCATTCCCAGTCCAGCTCTTAGTATAGGTACAATAGCTACTTTTTTTCCTGATAGCATCTTGCAATTAGTTTTGCATATAGGTGTTTCAATTTCTACAGTTTCAAGCTGCATATCTCTTGTAACCTCATATGCCATAAGCATTGAAACTTCAGCAACTAACTCTCTAAAATCTTTTGAGCCTGTATTTTTGTCTCTTATTAAGGCTAATTTATGCATTATTAATGGATGTGTTATTTGCGTTACTCTACTCATTTTTTCCTCCAAAATCATTTCTTATTTTTTCTATTGCAGTAATTTTATCAACTCTTTTTTGATGTCTTCCACCTTCAAATTTGGAACTTAAAAATATATCTACAATATCTATAGCAAGTCCTGGTCCAACTACTCTTTCTCCTAAAGCTAAAATATTTGCATCATTATGCTCTCTAGAAGCATGAGCAGAAAAAGTATCTGCACAAACGGCAGCTCTTATACCTTCAACTTTATTTGCTGCAATACTTATTCCAATTCCAGTACCACAAACTAAAATTCCAAAA
>JAJXYA010000101.1 GCA_021780795.1 Bacillota bacterium
TACATCTTCAGGTTTACAAGTCATAGGATAGCTTGGTATATATGCTACCATCATACCTATCTTAAAATCAGGATTAATTTCATGTCCTATTTTTACAGCCTTAGCACTTGCAACAAACAAATGATGCGCTGCTTGATATTTTGTTCTATCATCATTATTATGAATTCCAATTTGAGTCCAGCTTCTTAAAAAATTTATTTCATTAAAAGTCATCCAATATTTAACCTTATTCTTATATCTTTTAAAAATAGTTTCGCAAAAGAAAACAAAATAATCTATTACGTCTCGACTTGACCAACCATCTAAAGTATCAGCCAAATACATCGGTATATCAAAATGATTTATTGTAACAACAGGCTCAATTCCATACTTTAATAGTTCGTCAAATACATCGTCATAAAATTTTAACCCTTCTTCATTTAAATCTTTCGTTCCATTTGGTGCAATTCTAGACCAATTTAAAGACATTCTAAAGCATTTAAAACCCATTTTTGAAAATAGTTTAATATCTTCTTTATAGTGACCATAAAAATCTGTTGCCACATGACTTGGATAGTATGTATTGGGATCAATATAACCTACTGCCCCTTCTGGCAATGAGTCATTTCTATTTGTTTTTTTTATATCTCCCTCTACCGTTTTGTATGTTATCATACGCGGTGAAGTGTGACTACCTCCAGTAATAGCATCTAAGGTACTTAAACCTTTGCCGCCAGATATGTATCCTCCTTCATACTGATTTGCTGCAGTAGCTCCTCCCCATAAAAAATCCTTTGAAAAACCATTCATTTTATATCTCTCCTTTATTTTAATTGTTACCACATTAATGTTAGTATAACATATTACATAGTGGCAATGTCTATAACTTAACCTTACAAACCAAGTTACTTTGGAGCTTTAAGAATCAAATGATATTTTAGGAAAGCAAAAGCTTGAGCGATTAGGAAGTGCTTCAGGTGCTATTATGGACATTCATAAAGAGAAGCTACATTCTAATAATATAGAAAATTTATTTGAAATTATTTTAAAAAGGTTATGAAAATCATTCCAAATGCTACAATGGGATCAATTTTAGAACTAAAGGATGGTATTATACTTAAAAACGAAATTTAATTATATATCTATATGCAAACAATCACAATATACTTTATATTCTTTTAATTTTTTATTAACAAATTAGTAACATTTTATTAATAAATTGAAACGATTTCTCATTTGCAATATTTTTAAAAAAATTATAAAATATAAATGTAAACAATGAAAACAATAAATTATATTAATTGATAGAATGTATTGTTTTTAATAAATTATTAGGAGGAATACAAAATGAAATTTTTAAGAGAAGTATTTAGTAAAGAAAATATTATGAGGTCTTTGGCATTAAATCACTTTGCTACAGCAAGAATGACAAAATATGATGTTCAACTTTTTATGGAACTTTATAATTCAACTAATGGTTCAAAAACAGAAAAAGCTGCATAGCTTTCAATATGCAGCTTTTTCTGTTTTTTGAAGTCATATTAATATTATGCAAATCTCTAAAATAATTTTATTTTTCTATCTTTTCTATCTTTTCTTTAAATTGAGGTAGATAATCTTTGTGAGCTACAAGCATTTCATCTAATAATGTTTTAGCTATATTACCGCTTGGAACAATTGGATTAATAGTAAAAGCATGCAGTGCTGTGCCATAATTTCCTGTAACCGCTGCTTTAATTGTAGTTTCCTCCATTGCTTTCATTATTTGCACCATTCCTCTTGGAGCAGGATCAAATTTACCCCAATTAATAGGCTGAGGCCCATTTGATGTAATTATACTTGAAATTTCAACTATTGAATCATATGGCAAGTCTTTTATAGCTCCATTATTTTTTGTACTAACTACCATACTAGTTCTTTTGTCGTTGTATATAGAAGAAATTAGTTCACAAGCAGCATCGCTATAATATGTTCCGCCTCGTTTAGTCAATTGTTCTGGCTTATAATTTAAATTTGGATCTTTATAAAGTTCAAATAATTCAGCTTCTGTTCTTTTTACTACTTCAGCTCGAGTTTCATTTTTATGGAAGCTTTTAATTTCTTCTTCAAGCATATCATTTGTAATATAATAATATCTGTGATAAGAACATGGCAAAATTCCCAAATCTTCAATCTGCTCGTAGTTAAACTTTAAGTCTTTAATATTTGCCATGCCAGTTACTTCAACTGCTTTTTCAGGATGATATAGTTTTTCTATTACTTCTTTAGTTCTTTCCTTGCCTTCTTTATCCCAAACCCTGTGCCAATGAAAGTGATTTAAACCTGCAAATTTAAAAAACAAATTCTCTTCTTTTTCATTTAAAACTTCACAGCATAATTTAATATATCTAATTGGCACATTGCATAAACCTACAGTTTTTTTAAAGCCACCATATTTTATTGCTGCTTCTGTAATCATTCCTGACGGATTAGTAAAGTTAACGAGCCATGCATTTGGGCACAACTCTTTCATATCTTTAATAATATCTAAAATTACTGGAACTGTTCTAAAAGCTTTAAACATACCACCGGCACCATTAGTTTCTTGTCCAATAATACCATGGCTCAAAGGAATACGTTCATCCTTTATTCTCGCATCTAATAATCCGACTCTAAATTGAGTAGATACGAAATCTGCATCCTTAAGGGCCTCTCTTCTATCTAAGGTTAAATGAACCTCCCAATCTAAACCTTCTTTTGCTACCATACGTTTTGCAAGTTCTCCAACTATATTTAGTTTTTCTCTTCCCTCTTCTATATCAACTAGCCAAATTTCTTTTATTGGAAGCTCATTTTTTCTTTTTATGTAACCTTCAATCAATTCTGGAGTATAACTTGAACCGCCTCCAATAGTAACTATTTTTAGTTTATCCTTCCTCATTATAATAAATCCCCCTTTTTCTTAAGAAATTGTTTACAAGTAAAGTATAGACTTTACTTTCTTTAATTTCAATTCGAAAAAGTATTATCTGTATTGATACAGTTTATTTCCTCATTATAATAAGAACTATAGGCATCACTACGATACCAATTATAATAGATACTGAAGTCATAAAGGCCGATATCTCAACATCTGCTCCAGCTTCACTAGTAAAACCGGAAATCATTGCTGCAAGAGGTGCAAAATAAAGCATACATAATACCATTTTGATATCTTTTGAAAAAGGCAAGAAAAACATTGTAATTATAGTAAAAGCTATTGAAAAGCCGTATCTTATTACAAGAAACTTAAGGGCTATGTTAAGTTTATGTTTATTTAACTTAAGTTCTAATCCAATTCCTATCATAAGCATTGCCATAAAAGTATTTGCACTTCCTACAGTACTAGTAAAAGTGATAACAGGAGATGGAAAATGTAATTTAAGCAGTCTAAAAATTAATAAGAACAAATATGTATCAAAAATAGGCGAGCTAAACATACTTTTAATAAAACTCATTGGTGTTATCTTT
>JAJXYA010000483.1 GCA_021780795.1 Bacillota bacterium
GTTCTTTTGCTCGCGCAAACGCTTTTGAGCCTTTTTTCTTTTTGGAAACCTTTTCTATTATCGATTCAAGTGTATGTCCATGATTGTCAATTTTTTTTGTTTTATTTCCATTATTTAAAGTAAGTAATCCTCTTACATTTTCTATTACAAAAAATTGTGGATTTACTGCTTCAACTACCCTACAATACTCTAAATATAAATGGTTTCTTGGATCATCTATATTTCTTGTTCCTACTGTACTGTAACCTTGACAAGGAGGCCCACCAATAACGCCTACAATATTTTTTTTCTCACTAACCTCTTTAAGGAATTCATTATCTAACTCCTGTATATCCTTACAAACTGCAACACTATTCTTATGATTATAATTATATGTATTAACAGCATCCTTCCACATATCGATTGCAAACTCTATTTCAAATCCTGCCTTTTCAAATCCTAAGCTTAATCCACCACAACCACAGAATAAATCTATAATTCTATTATTCTTCATCTGATATTATCTCCTTTAATGCATCTGCTATAGCTTTTGATAATAGCGGAGGCACTGCATTTCCAACCTGTCTATATTGTGCCGTCCTTGACCCCTTAAAAATAAATGAATCATAAAATGATTGTATTCTTGCTGCTTCCCTTACAGTAGGTATTCTATTATATATAGGATGAAAATAATTACTATGAGCATTACCGGTATCAATAGTTACTGAAGTATCCTCTTCATTTAATCTCTTAAACGCTGAAGAATGCCTATTGCTCCTTTTATTGTCAAAAAGCTCCTCCGGTATATCTTTCCAATTGCCTCCTGGTGGAACTTTGGCAATTCGCTTTTGTACAATATCCGCTGGATATTTTATCTCATGATTATTTATAATATCATCATCTTTTCTTAAATATTTTTGATACTCTGTTCTTGGTTTATTACTAATAATATACTTTTCATCATTAGGATTTTTATCAAATTCATATAATTCTTCTAATGCTTCTTTTACATTAACAATATTATGTTGCCTTTTCATTGTATCAAAATCAAATTCTGCATCTTTAATCATTACAAAGAAATTTCTCAACCTTTTTTGTGGTACTCCATAATGTGAAGCATCCAGTACACGATGATTTACTTTATAACCTCTACTCTGAAAAATTTCATATATTCTATCTTTTGCATAACCATTATTATTAGTAACTATGCCCCTGACATTTTCAATAACAATAGCTTTAGGCTCTGCTAAATCAACAAATTTAACGAACTCAAAAAATAGTTTATTTCTATCATCCTCTTCTTCTTTCTTATATCTATTTGCTGATGAAAATCCTTGACAAGGGGGTCCGCCAATAATAACATCTATATTCTTTAATTCTCCAAAAGCGTTTATAATATTACTCTTATCCATTTTAAATAAATCAAAACAAATACCTTTTGCATCTTTAAAGTTAGCATTAAAGGTTTCAATTGCCTCTTTATTAAAATCAACTCCACCCACTATATTGTATCCTGCTAATTTAAATCCAAGGCTCAACCCACCACACCCACAAAATAAATCAATAACATTTAACATACTCCACCTCTTATCATAGGTTATAATTTGAATGAATTATAATCCAAATTAATTTTTTCGCAATCTACTCCAATATAATCTGCTGTTACATTTATCGAAGAATGATTAAATAACTTTTGTAAATATTTCAAATTCTTATTTTGCATATAAAAATGATATCCAAATGTTTTTCTTAATGTATGCGTACCAATCTTGATGTTCACTCCTACACTCTTACTTGCATGATTTAATATCCTATAAGCTTGAGACCTTTCAATTGGGTTATCTCCTTTTTTGCTCTTAAATATATATGACCTACTATTTAAATCATTTTTATTGTTTTTTATGTATTTCCAAAAACATTCCTGTACACAATCATTAATATGGTATTCAATATTATTAAATAATAACTTATCTACTATGTTATTATTTTCATCAACTAAATCTGAGAATTTTAATGATAAAATCTGTGTAATTCTCAAACCTGTATTTATCCCAACTATAAACATAAAATAGTTTCTAAAATCACTTAACATAAGAAAATCTTTTATTTTCTTTATGTCTTCCTTATTCTTTATAACGTCAACTTTATTCATTTGTCACCTCTAATACAGCATATTAAGTACTATTATACAATATGCTGTATTAACTATCAATATATTTTTTTATAAATAATATTCTTTAGTATTTCAATATAGAAATACCTTACACATAATACAGTGGACGCTTATAGTATCAGATCAGTGTTTTTTTATGTCTTGAATTATACAGAACATAAGTTCTTTTGTAAACCCCTAATTTTAAATCATTTTCACTTCTTTAATGAAAAGCAAATTCAGTCGTTTCTCCTTCCCAATTACCCCCGGGGTGTAAATTTTGTAGCAAGTGAGCTTAGCCACAGGCTCGCTCACAAAGAACCCATGGTAGTAATTTTTCCCACCCTGGGTTCCTGGTGAGGACAGTCTTTGCTGGACTCACTTGCTACCTTCTCAACTCTATAAAATAATTTGTTTTTAGGTAATTCTGAACAAAATTAAAAGAAGGGTTTCAAAAATCGAGAGGTATACTATAATACTCATAGCTTCACTCTCAATTTAAGAAACCCCTTATTTATCAACATTTTACACACTTTAGTTCTTTTATCATTAAAGCAATTGTCCCGACTGTAGGTTGCAACTTTGCTACGCTCGATTTCTATGTCAACCCTTGCATGGGATGTTATAAAGCTTACTTCATCGCTCCGCTCTTCGTAAGCCTAACAACAATCTCCACTTATATCAGCTTGGTGATATGAACAATTTTCGGTGCCTTGCTATTTTGACACTTTGCGATACCAACGTTAGTAGCGGTTCTGCATTTCCAAACTGGTTTCTTATTATGTGTATCCTGATTATGTGAACGCCTGGAAAGGTATTTCCCTCAAAATCCACATTCGGACATGCTACTCAAAGCATACTTTCTAGTGGCTTTCATTCGAGTTCCATCCACAACCGTATTATTGGTACGATATCTTTCCTCACGAATTTTCTTCGCCTTATCCCATATTTCTTCTGAAACAATAGCTTCATGGTGATTTTTCAAGTAATACTGTTCTTCCTCCGCCTTGTTGCGCTTTAGGAAATCCCTCTAACCCTTTCATCAAACATGACATAAAAAAACACTTTTGGACTAATGGACAATAAGTTAATATCAGCCATATATTAACACATGAAACCACAACCGTTCTTGAAGGCATAAAGAGAGGCTCTGATTCCTACCTAAATTGAATCCAGCCCCTTCCGCTCCTGGGATAACCTAGTGCAACTGCCCCTTCTGTAAACATATTTAATTTTCAGGCACATGTTTCTTGCTTTTCAAATACATATCATAAAGTTTTGAACAGTATACCATGTACAAATATACCTTTTCTTTTTCATCTGTTTC
>JAJXYA010000004.1 GCA_021780795.1 Bacillota bacterium
CAAAAATTTTGTTTTTCCTTCATAAATACCCGAAAAAAACTTATTGGTTTTATATTCACTATCTTCAAAAATACAATCTTTAATTAAAAATTGCTCAAAAAGTATATTTTTTAAATTTTTCATTTGAACTTCATTAATTTGCTTTAATTGAGTAGAAATTTTCAAAGTGCAACCTTCGTAGAATTTTTTCCCTCTGGAAAGCTTTTCTACCAATATATCGAGCATATCGTTAAAATCTTTAAAAAAGTTTAAATCTATTAGTAAACTTAATCCATCCTTGTTTCCCTTTATAACTATTTTGTCTTCTCCCATAATACTCCTCCAAAGGTATGCCACATAATACACTCTTTTTATTATTCAACATGAAGCTGTAAAAATCCTTCTAAATTTTATTATACTAAAAAAAAATCGGAGTGAATACTCCGATTTTTAATTTTCTGGTTGTGCATTTACACCTATATCAAATTTATAGCCCTTTTGCTGCAATTGCGTTTTAAAATATGCTTCATATACATTTCTAGCTACGTTAGCCGCATCAGCACCGTAACCTCCATCAAAAATAACAACTGCAACCGATATTTGTGGATTTGTTGCTGGTGCATATCCAGCAAACCACGCATAATCCGCTCTACCAATTTGAGTTTGAAGATCTGTATTTTCACCAAATTCGGCAGTACCAGTTTTTCCTGCTGTAGGAACATAGTTATTAAAATCACCTAAGGCTTGTGCAGCAGTACCTGCCATTCCTCCAGCCCCAGCATCCGTAACTCCATTCATACCTTCTGAAACAAGGCTTTTTATTTCAGAAGTCATTTGCACAGTATTTAAAACTTGAGGTTTTACTTTTTCTACTACATTACCATTAGAATCCGTAATTTGATCCAGTAAGTGACTTTTATATCTTGTCCCCCCATTTGCAAGTGTTGCCATGTAATCTGCAATTTGAAGGGGAGTAAAAGCATCCATATCCTGACCTATAGCACTTTCATACGAATGATATGGTCTATCAATATCATTCCTTGCTGCCATAATTTGATTTGTTATTTCTGCAACTACACAATTAATATCTGAATTAGATAATTTTTTTCCCTTATAAATCGGATCTGATGCTATAAGATTATTAAATAGGGTTTTGAAATCCGTAGTTATAACTGTCTTTATACCAGGTTTTTTAACTTCATTTTTAAAATCATTTTTTATCTCTGTTTTTATACTTGCTACATTTTTACTATCTCCACTGTTGTCGTATAAATTTATAACAGGAAGTTTCCCTTTAGAAATACTAACCCCAGAATTTAAATCTCCTTCTGCATTTATTAGAAACATATTAGCATTGTTATTTTTAAGAGATACAGTATTAAATACTTGGCCAAAATTTTCTGGTATTTCTATCCCTGTGCTAGCGTTTGAAGTTGGGCCATTAGGGTCAGCACCCATTCCAAATTGCCAAGCATATTTTGCTAATCCATCTGCTCCAAGCTTTGCCCTAAGTAATTTACCTACTTCCATAAAAAATGGGTTACTGGATACTGTTATAGCTTTTACTATATTCGTAACATAATGAGGTCCATCACTTTTAAAATATACCATATCAGGATGAGTAGCATCTCCTAAATTATATTCTGCTAAGTCGTTTACAGTAGTATTAGCATCTATAACACCTTCTTGAAGGCCTGCAACTGCAGTGATAGGTTTAAAAGTAGAACCAGAAGGCAAAAGCGACATCGTAGCATAATTGTATAGAGGCTTAGGAAAATAGTCATATCTATCTGTTCTCATAGTAGTATTTCCAGCAATGCTAGTGTTTATAGGAAACATTTGATCAATTAGAGCCTGTGACATTTCTTTTGCTTTAGCCATACTTTCATAATCTGTATTAAAGTATTTTTTAATATCAGCATCTGTAAGTCCCTTTGGATTAGAAAAATCATTTGGATTAAAATCAGGCAAACTTACAAGAGCTAATATTCCACCAGTATGAATATCGGTTACAACTACAGCACCTCTATTTGCATTTGTAATATTCATTCCATCAGAGGTCTGCTTTTCTGCCTGAAGCTTTTGAAACTCATTATTTAAACCCTGCTCTGCTGCATATTGAACATTTGCATCAATTGTAAGCTGAAGATTATTTCCTTGCTGTGCTGGTTTAGTTGCTAAATTTTTAGTAGTATTTCCTTGCTTATCAACTTGTACTACCTGTTCACCATTTTGTCCGTGAAGCCATTTCTCCATTGCTGCTTCCATTCCTGATGCACCTATATAATCTGTACTTGTATTATATCCTTTTTCTTCATACTTTTCTTGATCAGTGCTACTTATCTTGCTAATATATCCAATTACAGGAGACGCAAGCGTGCCATACGGATATTGTCTTAATGGTTGTATTGCAACATCTATACCTGGAAGCTTTGATATTTTCTGCATCATTATCAAATAACTGTTATAACTTATGTTACTATAAATATCTATTGGCTGATAGCCAGTAAAACTCTGCATTTTTATTGCATCCTTAACTAGCATGTATCTTCTAGATTCAGCTACAGAATAGTTTGAGTTTACAGTTTTCAAGCCTTTATCAATACCATAGCTAGTCATCAAATAATTATAAACTGTCTCTGGAGATAAGCTTATAAGGTACCCATTTAACTTGTTTTCTTCTGCAGAAGTTAAAGTACTCTCAGACTTATTATTAAAATATTTTTTCAAAATCATACCTTGAACCCCTCTGTCTTTTAAAAACCTAAGTTGCAAAGTTTTAATAGCATTAGGATCGTTTGTGTTAAATTCGAATCTAAAGGGATTTACCTTTAAAGGGAAGGTATCATTTTGAGTCTCCTTGTTTTCATCCATAATTTGAAAAACCTTTGCCATAGTAGCATAAAAATTATTGCTTTTGTTGTCACTATAATTGCTTTCCATAAAGGTGACATTATAGCTTTGTTTATTGTTTGCAAGTATGACACCGTTTTTATCTGTAATATTTCCTCTAGGAGCATCTATGTATATGTCTTTAATTGAGTTTGTACTTGCTTTTTGACTATTTTCATCTCCTTGTAATACTTGAAGATTATATAGTTTATATCCTACAGTTACTATTATAAATAAAATAAATAAAAACAGTGCTGCATATCTGTTTAGAAACTTATTTTTACGTTTTTTGTTTAAACTTAGCATATTTTAACCTTTTACACCTCCAATTTATTATGATATATTATTAAAAAACTTATTTGTTCTATATTTATTACCAAAGACACACTAAATAATACACTCTTTTTATTATTCAACATGAAGTTGTAAAAATCCTTCTAAGTTTTATTATACTAAAAAAAAAAAATCGGAGTGAATACTCCGATTTTAATTTTCTGGTTGTGCATTTACATTTATATCAAATTTAAATCCTTTTTGTTGAAGCTCTGTTTTAAAATACGCTTCATAAATATCTCTAGCTACA
>JAJXYA010000486.1 GCA_021780795.1 Bacillota bacterium
TTAGGAAAATTTGAGGTGATACCATTTTCAGAGGGAAAGAAAAAATCCTTTGGTGGCAAAGCCTCAAGGATTTTTCGAAAGGATTAAAATTTTAATAAATGAGGTGTTATTTTGAAGGTAAAAGCAAATTTAACGGTAGATGATTATTGGAATTACGATAAATTTATTATTTTAACTAAACCAAAACTTATTTTAAAGCTTATTATAAGCTTAGCATGTATGCCAATTTGTATCTTAGCTTTAGGGATTATGTTAAAGTTATCCATAGTTTATTGCATTGTAATTACAATTATAGGTGGTGGGATATTTGATTATATATATATGAAGTTAATGAAAAAGAAAATGGATAAAAATTTGAATAATAAAAAAGGATACATATGTGAGCATGATTTTGAAATTAGTGAAGCTGGATTTTATAAAAAAAATAATGTTTATGAGAAGCTATTTACTTGGAACTGCATAAAATATGTTACAGAAGATTTAAAAAATATCTATATTTTTACGGGGAAGGCATATGCCGAAATAATTCCAAAAGCGTCTTTTGTTTCAAAGGATGAAGCTAAAAATTTTTTTGATCTTGCTTTGGAAAATTGGGATAAAAACAAAAAAATATAAAAGCAGCCGTTGAAAAGTAGAAATATTGTGCACGGCTGCTTTTTATTAAATTCCTAAATAATCTGTAACAGACTTTTTAATTTCTGTTTTATCGCAAACAGTGTTATGAACTACTGCTCTAAGGTCCATATCTTTTATTCCTGCTGGAATATTGTAATTTCCAAGTTTTTTGATTTCTTTAATCAATTCTAATTCAGAAATTCCTGCGTATTTTTTATCAATAGCTTCCATAACCGATTTTGGAAACTTAAATGGACTTGCTGTGGATAAAATTACAGCTTTAGTACCATCTTTTGTTGCTTTTTTATATTTGTTATATACAGAGTATGCAACGGCTGTATGGGTATCTATAATCTCTTTGAAGTCGGTATATATTTCACTTATAGCAGCACAGGTTTCTTCTTCTGTTGCATAACCTCCATAAAAATCACTAAGCTTTGCTTTCATTTCTTCAGAAACTTTATATTTGCCTTCATTTTTAAGGGAAGACATCAAAGCGTTTATAGTTTCACAGTTTTCACCGCTTATAAAGTATAATAATCTTTCAAGATTGCTGGAAACTAAAATGTCCATAGAAGGAGAGTTTGTCACGAAAAAATCTCTATTGCTATCATAGGTACCAGTAGAAATAAAATCGTACAATACTTTATTTTCATTAGATGCACATATTAGTTTATCTATTGGAGCTCCCATATATTTTGCTAAGTATCCTGCAAGTATATTACCAAAGTTACCAGTTGGAACTACAACGTTTATTTTTTCGTCCTTACTAATCTCACCTTTTTTAAATAGGTCTAAATATGCATAAAAATAGTATACTACTTGAGGAATAAGTCTTCCGATATTTATTGAATTGGCTGAAGAGAACATAAAGCCCTTAGCATCAAGTTGCTTTCTAGTAGCTTCATCTGTAAAAATTTCCTTTACAGCCTTTTGAGCATCATCAAAGTTACCTTTTATTCCTACAACATGAGTATTGTGCCCATCATGGGTAACCATCTGAAGCTTTTGAACTATACTAACACCATCTACAGGGTAAAACACTATAATTTTAATTCCATCTACGTTGTTAAAACCTTCTAGTGCAGCTTTTCCAGTATCTCCAGAAGTAGCTGTTAAAATCAATATTTCCTTATCTAAGCCTAACTTTTTAACAGAAGTAGTTAACAGATGAGGAAGAATTGAAAGTGCTACATCCTTGAAGGCTAAAGTAGGACCGTGATGAAGGTCAAGGAAGAAGTCATTTCCTATTTTATTAACAGGTGTAATTTCATCGGTATCAAATTTATTATCATAGGCTTTATTTATACAATTTTTTAGCTCTTCTTCAGTAAAATCTGTGAAGAACTCTTTCATAACGAAGTATGCTAGCTCTCTGTAGTTCATTTTTGATAAAGCGTTACAATCAAAATTTATTTTAGGAATTGAAGTTGGAATAAATAGACCTCCATCCTCTGCAATTCCTCTTACAATAGCATTAGCTGAATTTACAGCTTCACCTTTACCTCTTGTACTTTTATATAACAAAATTTTTGCCCCCTTTTAATATTATCTATTCGTCGAAATTCTCTACCCTTATTACATTTTTTATACTATCAACAGTAGATAATTGTTCTAATAATTTTATAGATTTTTTTATATCACCATCTAAAGCTTTATGGGTAATAAATACTAATGAAACTAAGTTGTCATTTTTGCCCTTTTGAATTATAGAAGATAGACTCACATCGTTTGCCCCAAAAATTGTAGCGATTTGAGCCAAAACTCCACTTTGATCATGGACATTCATTCTTATATAATATTGTGAAATTGAATTTTCAGCTGGAAGAATTGGCATATCTAAAATAACATTAGAGGAACCTGTTACAGTCATATTAGTTCTTAAAATAGAAATAATATCAGCTACCACTGCACTGCCTGTAGGAAGTGAACCAGCACCTCTTCCATATAGCATTAAATCTCCAACAGCATTTCCTTTTATAAAAACGGCATTAAAGGAATCATTAACATTGGAAAGTGGGTGTGTAGATGGAATCATTGTAGGATGAACTCTTAATTCCAGCTTTCCATCCATTTCCTTTGCAATAGCTAACAGCTTTATTGTATAACCAAATTCTTTAGCATTTTGTATATCGTAAGAAGTTATATTTGTAATGCCTTCTCTATATATATTATCGATACTTACATTAGTTTTAAAAGATAAATAAGTTAGAATTGCTAATTTATACATAGCATCAAAAGCATCAACGTCAGCAGTAGGGTCTGCTTCAGCGTATCCTTTTTCTTGAGCTTCCTTTAAAGCAGTGGCAAAATCTAAATTTTCATGAGCCATTTTAGTTAGAATGTAGTTAGTAGTTCCATTTATAATTCCTACTACTTCTTTTATTTTATTTGCAGTTAAGCTTTCTTCTATTCCTCTAATTACTGGAATACCACCAGCAACACTGGCTTCATATAAGAATAAAACTCCATTTTGTCTTGCTTTTGAAATAATTTCTTTTCCGTTTGTTGCAACCAATTCTTTATTTGCAGTAACAACGTGTTTCTTGCTCTCAATAGCTCTCATTATATAGTCTTTAGCAGGGTTGATGCCACCCATTAATTCTACAATGATTTTTATATCATCGTCAGCAAAAATTTCTTCTATATCGGAAGTTAATATATTATTTGGAATGTGAAGACCTCTATTTTTACTTGTATCACGCACTAATATTTTTCCAATTTCGATTTCATAACCAGAACGATTTTTTATTTCTGTCATATTGTTTTCGAATATTTCCCATACGCCTTTTCCTACGTTTCCTAAGCCAAGCACAGCAATTTTAACTT
>JAJXYA010000501.1 GCA_021780795.1 Bacillota bacterium
GATTATCAATAGCACCTTTTGTCATTACGTGATATTCATTATAATACTTATTTACAGTAGTCATTAATTTTCTATCTGAATCAAAAGGAATCTCATCAATTCGTTGATGGCTTTTTTCTAATTCATCTTTAAATATGTTATAGTTCACTCCAGCTTCTAATAGAGCGATTTCAGTGGGGTCACCAGTTTTTGAGTTTTCAGAGTAAGTAGCATCATTGCATAAAATAAGATTTTCAAGTAAGAGCTTATGTTCATTATCATTAATGTTTAGGCTGTCTATGTTTCCGAGAAATCCGTCAGCATAGAATTTTGTTACAGTCATTTTATTTTGAGTTAAAGTTCCTGTTTTGTCTGAACATATAATATTTACGGAACCTAAAGTTTCAACTGCAGGCAATTTTCTAACGATAGCATTCTCTTTTATCATCTTTTGAACGCCCATAGCAAGAACTATAGTTACTATAGCAGGAAGACCTTCAGGAATAGCAGCAACAGCTAAACTGATAGAAGTAAGTAGCATTTCAAAGAGATCTCTTTTTTGAAGAACTCCAACTATAAACATAAGAGCACATATGAATAGAGCAGCGATTCCAAGGTACTTACCAAGCTCAGCTAGTTTCTTTTGTAATGGGGTTTCATTATCTACTTTTTCATCTAACATCTTAGCAATTTTACCTATTTGAGTATTCATTCCAGTAGATACTGCTACGCCAACACCCCTACCATAGGTTGCTAAGGTAGACATGAAGAGCATATTCTTTTGATCCCCTAAAGGAGTATCTTCACTAGTTAATACTAGCGAAGCATCTTTATCTACTGGCACTGATTCTCCTGTAAGAGTAGATTCTTCAATTTTTAAATTTGCAGTTTCAATAAGTCGTAAATCGCAAGGAACGTATCTTCCTGCGTCAATAATGATAATATCACCAGGTACAACTTCTTCAGAGGGTATTTCTTTTAACTGTCCATCTCTTTTAACTACAGCCTTAGGCGTAGATAATTTCTTTAGTGCATCAAGAGCTTTTTCTGCTTTAGATTCTTGAATAATTCCTACTGTAGCATTAATAAAAATTACAATAGCAATTATAATTGCGTCACTTGTTTCACCAAGCAGGGCAGAAATTACGGCAGCTGCAAGTAAAATGTATATCAAAATGTCATTCAATTGGGCAAAAAACATTGCTATTAGAGTTTTAGGCTTTTTAGTATCTAACTGATTTAGTCCGAATTCCCCCCTTTTTTGTTCTATTTCCTTTTGAGAAAGTCCTGTCATTGGACTTACGTCTAATTCTTTTAAAACTTCCTCTACAGTTTTGTTAAAGAACATGAATATCACCTCACCTTTTAGTATTTGTAAGTATGGTACAATTTATTAAAAATAAAAAGACCTTTGTTCCATAAAAATATATAGAACAAAGGTCTTGCAACATCAAGTGAGTTAATTATCCGGGTGTATTTTATACACCGTGATGACGAATAATTAAAAGCAGAAAAACTGCTCCCGCTACTCCCCTTTTTTATATTGTACCATAATATGGAATATATTGCAATAAACATACATGATAATTAAAGGAAAATATTTAATGTAGGCTACATAGGTATTAAAGAATAAAATACAATACCAAGTAAGCCTGAAATTACTATTATCAAGATTGGATGAAGCTTATTTGTAAATAATAGTCCTAAGATTATAATACCAATTATTATGCTTTTAATATCCTTATAGGATTCTCTACCCAAAGATAAGAATACAGAGAGTATAAGGCCAATTAGTGCTGGTCTCATCCCTGTCAAAGCAGCCTTCATTATATAGGATTCTTTAAATTTTAGAATATAGTGATTAGCTATAGAAACCAAAATAAAGGAAAATGAAATTACACCTATGGTTCCAGCAATACTCCCTAATACACCAGAAACTTTGAAACCTACAAAAGTAGCCGAATTTATGGCTATAGGTCCCGGGGTCATCTGTGATATACCGATAATATCAATAAATTGTTTATAGGTAATCCAGTTATGATTACTTACAATTTCTCTTTCGATGAGTGGAAGCATAGCATAGCCTCCACCAAAGCTAAAGGCGCCTATTTTAAAGAAGGATAAGAAAATTTTAATTATAATAGACATTTACTTCACCTTCTTTCCAAGAAATATAATACCGTATAAAGCTGATAAAAGTATAACTATAACAGGATGTATATTTAAAAATAATATACTAGCCATTGAGATTAAAATTATAATAATATTTACATAGCTTTTCTTTAAAGATTTAGATAAGCTTACCACTGCTATGAGTATAAGCATAGGTACTGCAGCAGAAATACCTTTAAAAACCAAATCTACATAATAATAATCTCTAAATTTCATGAAAAAAATAGCAATAAGCAATATTATAAAAAAGGAAGGTAAAACCACTCCTAGAAGCCCGATAATAGCTCCAAGTAGGCCGCTAATTCTATAACCGATAAATATACTGCTATTAACAGCCAATGCTCCAGGAAAAGTTTGAGAGATAACGATTATATCCAAGAAGTCTTCTTTAGAAAGCCATTGTTTTTTACTTACAACTTCAGTCTCAATGAGTGGTATCATGGCATAACCCCCACCAAAGGTAAAAGCTCCTATTTTAAAGAAAGTCCAAAACATATTCAATAATTTTTTCATCTACTCACCTCTAAGAATTTAAATTTTTGGTTAGATACATGTAAATAAAAGTTTCTAAAATATATTAAAAAAAGTGCCCTTATTTACAATCTATAATATTTACTATATAAGTATACTAGTATAAAAAAAATTTGGCAAATTTATAAATGAAAAGAATTAATCTTATGGGTACTAGAATTAATTTGTAATTGTGAAAAGAATTAATTTCTTATAGTGGCTATTTTTTTGTGAAAAGTTCGATATAATATATATAATAATATAAATGAGATATGAAAACTTTTAGAATAATTAATATAGATAAACTAGGAGGTGAAACAAAGTATGGAAATATCAAGAGCTAGGAGAAATTCACCTGTTGTTTCAGATAAAAAAACAGTATCCAGTAAAAAGGATTTTTCACAAAATTTTAGTTTTGCTAGGCAGCAAAAATCAGAAGAACAGCTTAAGGATATGATGGACAACATAAAAAAGAAAGGAAATAGATTAAGTATTACAAAATGCTTTTCAGATGTGAAAGCATATAAAAACTTAATCAGAGAATACTTAGAATCTGTTTTAAAGCACATGTACGAAGTTAAAAAGGACATTAGTTTTTGGCAAACGCAATATTTTATAACAGTAGAAACTGTAGATAGGAAGTTGGAAGAACTTACTCAAATGCTACTAAATCAAGAAAAAGATAATCTTAACGTAGCAGGAACCATTGATGAAATTTCAGGATTAATTGTAGATATTTATAAATAGAAAAGAAAAAAGTATATAG
>JAJXYA010000326.1 GCA_021780795.1 Bacillota bacterium
ACTAATAACTTACTATGAAAAATCAAAGAAAGCCAAAATATTAAGGCCATTGTATATTTACAGAAATTGAAGGCTGCATGAGGAACTGCTACAGGTCTACATTCTTTCATATAATCACCCCTTTCTAATTATATAATCACAATAATAAATGAGTTAAATGTTAAAAAACATATAATTTCTATAATATTTTGCTTTCTTCCAATTATACACAACATTGATTTGCATTTCAAATATTAACATAATTACATATTAATTACTTTGATAGTCTAGGAATCCCTTAACTTCATTTAAGGAGGAAACTTCTCCCCTTCTAGTAATGATTACACATAGCAATTACTTACCGTTTCAATTTTATGGATTTTTTTATAAATTTAGTATATAATTGTTACTGGAAACATTTACAGAGGATGTAAATAGTAATGTATTTTTTATTATAAGAATTTATTTTGTGTATTTATGCAGTAGTTATTAATTGCTATGCGCAGTAAAAGGAATATGGGGGGGATAATTTAATGAAAGTTTCAATGTCGAGTTTTTTAATAAACCAGAAGCCTATTTTGAAAAAAATAGTAAGCATTCTTTCCGAAAACTATAAATATGTATCAATTTTAGGCACTGACACTAAGGGGAAAATATATAACGTACAGAGAACTGGCATAGATTTAAGTGATTCATTTTGGTGTGAACGTGGTTTTGTAGTAAGAGTTCACAATGGTATGAACTATTCGGAGTTTTCTTTTAATGAAATAAATGAGGACAGTTTAAATTCCTTAGTAGATGAAATACACTTAAAAATGACTGATACGTTTGAAAATCTTAGAAATACTTTAACAACGGTAAATTCCTATGATGTAATTGAGGAAACTCTAATTAAAAAACAGTTTTTAGGTGAAGTCATCACTCTTCCCTCAAATTTATCATCAAAAGAAAAAATAGAGAAAATGTGCTATATTAAAGATTCTGCTTTGAGTTACTCAGATTTATTGGTAGATTTTAAAGTAGCTTATCATGAAGTCCATGTGTCAAAGATATTTATTTCTAATAAAAAAGAATTAGAACAATCCTACGTATGGAGTGAAGGGTATTTGGTAAGCATAGTTCGAAAAGAAGGTAATACTAAATACGCCCATGAATCATTTTCTGGTTTAAAAGCTGTAGAATTGCTTGATGAAATGAAAGAATGTATTGAAAAAATAGTAGATACTAGCATAAAACTTTTAGATGCAAAGAGTGTAATCCCTGGAGAGTATGAGGTAATTTGTTCTCCAGATATATCAGGCCTAATTGCTCACGAAGCCTTTGGACACGGAGTAGAAATGGACATGTTCGTTAAAGAAAGAGCAAAAGCCTTAGAATATCTAGGAAAAAACGTAGCATCAGAATTAGTTACAATGCATGATGGTGCAGCGTCTGTTAATAATATATCCTCTTATTTGTTTGATGATGAAGGCGTTTTAGGAACAGATACTATTGTCATAGATAAAGGAGAACTTAAAACAGGAATTTCTGATATATTATCAGCTCTTAAGCTTGGTACTAAACCTACTGGAAATGGTAAAAGGCAATCTTTTGAAAGAAAAGCCTATTCAAGAATGACAAATACCTTCTTTGCAGCTGGAAATGATAATTTAGAAGATATGATAGCTTCTGTAAAACATGGTTACATTTTAGAAGGCGTTATGAGTGGTATGGAAGACCCTAAAAATTGGGGAATCCAATGTATGATTCTTCAAGGTAAAGAAGTTAGAGATGGAAAATTAACTGGTGAAGTAGTTTCTCCTGTAATTATGACAGGCTATGTTCCTGATGTTTTAAAATCTATATCTATGGTATCAGAATCCGTTGAATTATTCGGTTCAGGGGCTTGTGGTAAGGGGTATAAAGAATTGGTTAAAGTCTCAGATGGTGGTCCATATATCAAAGCAAAAGTGAGGTTAGGATAATGATAGAGAGAATACAAAAACTGATTTCAGAGTCTACAAAAATAGATGATTTTAAAATAGTAGAAACCAAAATAACTGCTAGTGAGCTTTTCTTTGTAAAAAAAGGCTTAGATATGTATAGAAGCAAAAACGTTCATAACTTTAATATAACAGTTTATAAGAATTTTGAGGAAGAAAGTGTAAAGTATACAGGTTCCTCTTCAGCGATGATTCATCCTACTATGAATGATGAAGAAATTTTAGGAGTTATAGAGGAAGTTGCCTTTGCAGCTAATTTTATTAAAAACAAATATTATCCTTTAGTACAACCTTCAAATAAAATTCAACCTGAAATAAAAAGTAATCTTTCGGAAAAATCACTTAATGAATGGCTTCCTTCATTAACGGAAGCTGTCTATAACTCGGATGTTTGTGATAAAGGAGGTATAAACTCTTCTGAACTTTTCCTTAATAAAATTTATACTCGTATTATTAACTCTAAGGGAATAGATATATCTTTTACTACCTATAAGGGAGAGCTGGAATTTATAACAAATTGGAAGGAAGACACTGAGGAAATTGAGCTTTATAAACATATAAATTTTTCAGAAATGAATCATGATTTGATAGACGAAAAAGTAAAAGAGATGCTTATTATTAGCAAAGAAAAAGCCACTGCATCCCCCACTCCAGCACTTTCAAAACACACCATATTATTAACTGGAGCACCAGTAATTGAACTATTAAGCTATTACTTACTTCAATCTTCAGCAAAAGGTGTGTATAATGGAACATCTATAGCCAAAATTGGTGAGAATATTCAAGGTGATGATGTAAAGGGTGATTTTATAACGCTTACTTTAGACCCTTTTATGAAAAACTCAACTAAGTCTTCTCCTTATGATGCTGATGGTTTTCCTGTGAATTCTGCTCATATATTTAAAAATGGTGTTTTAAATGCATACCATGGTGATGTACGACATTGTCATTATTTAAATATAGAACCTACAGGTAATATATCAAATTTTATTATTGAAGGTGGAACTTATTCAATAATGGATTTTAAAAAGGATCCTTATTTAGAAATAGTAGCCTTTTCCGACTTCCAAATGGATGGGGTAACAGGTAACTTTGGTGGAGAAATTAGGCTAGGTTGGTATTTTGATGGCACTAAAACTGTTTCAGTTACGGGAGGCTCTATCTCGGGTAATATTAAAGATTTGCAAAAAGAAATGTATTTATCAAAAGAGTTACAAAAGGATGATAATTTTGTAGGACCTAAAATTGTTAAACTGTTAAATGTCAGTGTGGCTGGAATAGAATAAATTTTCATTTTTTATGAACTTTCACACATTATTTATCATAGAATTTAATGATAGTAATATTATGGAGTGTAATATGGATTTTCTCAGAGCAAATCAATATTCTAGAGTAAACGCTGTTAATTATGCAAGGACCTATGCATTGCATCCAAACCCTAGTTTTAGGTACTTTCCTCTTA
>JAJXYA010000223.1 GCA_021780795.1 Bacillota bacterium
GCTAATGGAATACGCGCCATCTACCTTTATTAAAAAACCATTCAAATTTAATGAGCTACAGGAAAAATGGAAAGAATTTTGTGAATATATGCAGGAGAATGGAGATGCATTTGCAAAATTTTTAAGTACAATTTCTGAAGTTGAGATAGACAATAGAACTATAACCTTAGTTATGCATAATGCTTTTTATAGAGAATGGGTAATGGAAGATAGTAATAAAAAAAGCATAATAAATATTATTTCTTTCCATACAGATGCTCCAGCAGGAATTGAATTAAGTATCAGACTAGAAGAAACGAAGACAGATGATGACAGAAAAAATATAAAAAATAAATTACAGAGAAGATATGAAGATCTTGTTGAATAGGAGGCTTCCATGCATTATGAGAAACAATTAGAGAGATTAAATGAGTATCAGAGAGAAGCAGTGCTTAATGAAAGTGATGCGTGTATTGTAAATGCAAATGTTGGGAGTGGAAAAACTACAGTCTTAATTTCAAAAATTATATATCTTCATTATGCAAAAAATATCAGCTATAAAGATATGATTATTTTGACCTTTACTAATAAAGCAGCAAATGAGATTAAAGAAAGATTAATTGCTTCTGATGATAGTATCCAATTAGAAGAGCTTGAGGGCTTTGGAACCTTTCATAGTGTTGCACTTTATTTGTTAAAAAATGCATTGCCCATTGAAAAGTTAGGATATGTAAAAGATTTTCTAGTGATAGAGCCAGAAGAGGAATTAGATATTGCAATGCAGATCATACAGGAAGAAAAGCTAAAAATTAAATATAAAAACCGATTAATAAAACGGCTAGAGCAGGCAATGTCTATTGAGAAGGAAGAGGAAAAGATTTCACGATATGATGATGATATATTTAAGCTGGTTCAGTTATTAAAAGAAGAAAAAATAAAACAGAATAAGATGACCTTTTCAGATATATTGCAAAATGCAAATATTTTATTAGATGATTATAAGATAGAGTCAAAGTGGATTATTATTGATGAGGTTCAAGACAGCGATAAACTGCAGCTTGATTTCATTGATAAATTAAAAAGTGAGAGTACCAAATTATTTGCGGTAGGTGATCCTAATCAGGTTATATATAGTTGGCGTGGAAGTTCCTTGAATGTGGTTTATACCTTAAAGCATAAATATGATGCAAAGGAACTGTCTCTTCCAATAAACTACCGCTCTAGTAGTTCTATTTTAGAAGCAGCAAGGTGTTTTCAGCAGAGTGGAAACAGCTTGATAGGAGCACGGGAAACTGGAAATAAAATCGTAGTGAAAAATCAGTATAATCCATTTAATGAAGCATGTTATCTGGTAGATAAGATTAAGGAAATACATAAATCAGGTGTACCATATAAGGAAATTGCAATTTTTTATAGATTACAGAATCAATCTCAGGTTTTTGAAGATGTATTTATGAAAAATAAAATTCCATTTGAAGTATCCATGAAGAAAAATATACGTGATATTCCTGTCTTAAACTGGGTGATTAAACTATTTCGTGTTTGTGTAAATCCTAATGATCTCTCATCGGGAGTATTTGTTCTTAGTAATAAGGATTATGGAGAAAGGATGACAGAAAAAGCTGCAAGGAAAATAATGAAAGAGCAGAATATAGTTAAGTCAGAGTTGCTTGAAAAAATGCATAAATTCCTTAGTGAATGTTCTGAGATTACTAAAGCAGATGAACTTTATAATTATTTTGAATTTGATAAAAATATCAGGCCAACTGCAGCTACATATAAAGAAGACAAAGAATTCATTTGTACTTTACTAGATATTATTATGGAATATGTGAAGGAAAAGCAAATGCCATTTCTAAGTGGACTAAGAGATTTTATAAACTCCTCAGCATTATATGGTGTGAATATTTTGCAAAAGGATATAAATAGTGATAAGGATTCAGTTAAGCTGATGACGTTACATGCATCTAAGGGATTAGAGTTTTCATATGTTTTTATTACAGGCGTTAATTATGGCTTGATTCCATTGCATACAAGAGATATGGAGGAAGAAGAGGAACAAAGATTATTTTTTGTTGGAATTACAAGAGCAAAAGATTATTTAGAACTTTCCTATTATACAAATCCTGATTATCACAGGGCAGCCTCAGGAGAAAGCAGATATATTCATATGATTCCGCAAAAGCTAATACAAAATGATAAGGTGAAAAGTGAAAGTGTAAATTTACAAGAACTAAAGAAACAAATACAAGAGGCAAAGGCTGAAGGAAAGAAAGAAGAAACCGTGGTTGTTGGACCAGTAGTTGAAGTAGTAGATCATGTATCTATAAAACAGGTAAGCCATAAGAAATATGGAATAGGAACAGTTCTAAAAGAAGATGACATGATGATTGAAGTGGAATTTGATAATTATGGAGTAAAAGAATTTATAAAAGCCTTTAGTGAGTTAGAATTTTTATAAATATAATAAGGTTTATATAAAAGGATCAATTATTCACAAATTCTATAATACCTTCATATTTTATTAGTAAAAAATAATTAAAGGTGTGCAATGAAAAAAAGATTTGGAACAGCGCTAAATTGTATTGATGGTAGGACGCAAATTCCTATAATAAATTGGTTGAAAGAAAACTTTGATGTGGATTATGTTGACTTAATTACAGAACCTGGAATGGATAAAGTATTAGCTCAAGATCAATTGGCTATAATTGAACAGTATGGTATTTACAAAATATGCTATAATTAACTAAAATATAAATAGTAAACTAGATATATTTGAAAGGAAGTTTCATTATGGGAGAATTATCAAAACTACCTAATATAGGAAAAGAAGTTGAAAGTCAGTTGAATAATGTAGGTATATTTACTTATGATGAATTAAAAGATATTGGTGCAGAACAGGCGTGGCTGAAAATACAAGAAATTGATGCTTCTGCGTGTATTCATAGATTATT
Source organism: Bacillota bacterium (assembly GCA_021780795.1). Next base: position 2,934 of record JAJXYA010000223.1, read on the forward strand.
AGCACTGGAAGGTGCAATTCACGGTGTTAAGAAAACAGCATTACCACAGGAACGTAAAGATGATCTAAAAGATTTTTATAATTGGCATAAAGGTAAGTAGTAAATTAAGGTTGAGTATTATAAATAGTAATTTGAGAGGGGGATTTTAAATGAATACTGCCATTTGGATTGCGATAGGTGCTACCTTTTTATGCGTTTATGTTGCTAGCAATAAAAAAAGTAAGAAAAAATAAATTCCAATTTAAGGTTGGGTATTGTGAATAGTAATTTAGTTAATTCAGAAGGGGCGATATTAGGTGGATGGAGTGGCACAGTTAATAATACTAAGAGGTAATTCTGGAAGTGGTAAGACTACGACAAGAAAGGCTTTACAAAGAAAATTTGGACATGGTACAATGCTAATTTCACAAGATGTCATTAGAAGAGAAATGCTATTTGTGAAAGATGGACCTAATCCAGAAGCAAGTCAGTTATTATTGGAACTTG
>JAJXYA010000245.1 GCA_021780795.1 Bacillota bacterium
CCTGAAGAGTTGTTCAGTAACACAACAAACCAAAGGATAAAACAATTTTTAAATTTGGTTGCTGACTAGGTAATAGATTGTTTAAGGAGGAAAAAATATGAAATTTGAATCATTATTAATACATGGTGGGATAGATGGGGATGCTAGTACTGGTGCAGTAAATGTACCTATATACCAAACTTCAACCTTTAAAAAAGGTAAATTTGATAGTAACAATGCTTATGAGTACTCAAGATCAGGAAATCCTACAAGAGAAGCCTTAGAAAAACTTATTGCAGAGCTTGAAGAAGGATATGCTGGCTATGCCTTTGCTTCGGGGATGGCAGCTACAACAGCTGTACTAGCTCTATTTAAAAGTGGAGATAAAATCCTTATATCAAATAATATTTATGGTGGAACCTTTAGGGTTTTAGATAAATATTTTAATAATTTTGGGGTACATTATACTGTATTTGATTCATCAAACATAGAAGAGTTGAAAAGTAGTATTGATGATAGCATAAAGGGGATTTTTATCGAAACCCCAACAAATCCATTAATGGGCATTACAGACATTGAAGAGGTTGCAAAAATAGCAAAGGAAAATAATATAATTTCCATTGTTGATAATACTTTTATGACACCATATTTGCAAAAACCAATTACCCTTGGTGCTGATATTGTTGTTCACAGTGGTACAAAATATCTAGGTGGACACAGTGATTTAATTGCGGGACTTGTGGTAGTAAATAATGAAGCATTATCGCAAAAGATGCATTTTATACAAAATTCAACTGGGGGAGTTTTGTCTCCATTTGATTCCTTCTTATTAATAAGAGGTATTAAAACGCTAGCTTTAAGAATGGACAGACATAATTTAAATGCAAAAAATATTGCAGTGCTTTTAAGAGATAGAAAAGAAGTAGAAAAAGTATATTATCCAGGGTTTGAAGATCATCCAGGATACAAGATACAATCGAAGCAAGCTAAAGGCTATGGCGGTATCATTTCTTTTGTTCTTAAAGAAGGCTATGATTATAAAAAATTCTTAGAAAGTTTAGAGTTAATAACTTTTGGAGAAAGCCTTGGAGGGGTGGAGTCATTAATCTGCCATCCTGCCACTATGACACATGCCGCAATTCCATATGAAATGAGACAAGAAATAGGCATAACTGATAACTTAATAAGACTATCAGTAGGGGTAGAAAATGTTGATGATATAATAGAAGATATAATAAGGGCATTAGAAATATAGCGAAATGTAAAAGAAATGTTCTAAACTAACTAGAACATTCCTTTTTTTGTTGGTATAAAACATTGTTATGTAGATTAATCTATAGATATAGTATTATTGATAGGTGTAAAATAAGTTTAATAGAAATTGTAGATGAGGTGATTTAATTGGTTGATGTAGCACTTCTAGGCTGTGGCGGGGGAATGCCTATTCCTGAAAGATATTTATCGTCACTTCTTATAAATTATAAAGGACGAAAGATACTACTTGACTGCGGTGAAGGTACTCAAGTATCCATGAAAATACTTGGTTGGGGCTTTAAATCAATAGATGTGATTTGTATAACCCATGGACACGGGGATCACATTGTAGGACTTCCCGGTCTTCTTGCAACTATTGGTAACAGTGGTAGAACTGAACCTATTACCATAATTGGACCAGTGGGTATCACAGATATAGTGAAGGGGTTAAGGGTTGCTGCACCTTACCTTCCTTATGAGATTAATATCTTAGAGAATCCTCTGGAGCCAGTGAAAATAGAAACTTCAATAAATTGTATGAATCCTATAGTAGAAGAATTTCATGATTTAATAATTTCAACACTAGAACTAGAACACTCAGCAAAATGTTTAGGATATAACTTTTACTTTAGGAGAAAGCCAAAATTTAATATGGAGAGTGCAGTCAAAAATGAAATACCAAAAATGTTTTGGAGTAGGCTTCAAAAAAATGAGACTGTAATTGACCAGGGAAAAACATATTTGCCAAGTATGGTGCTGGGAAAAGAAAGAATAGGGATAAAACTTAGTTTTATAACGGATACAAGACCAACTTCTGAAATAGCTACGTTTATTAAAGGAAGTGATTTGTTTATCTGTGAGGGTACCTATGGTAATGAGGAAGATATTAAAAAAGCTATAAAAAACAAACATATGACCTTTGGTGAGGCGGCGGGACTTGCTTTAAAGGGGGAAGTACAAGAGCTTTTATTAACGCATTTTAGTCCTGCAATGCCTAACCCAGAAGAATATAAAGATAGGGCAGAGGGCATTTTCGAAAACACTACTATTGGCGTTGATAGACTTGTAAAAATTATGTCATTTAAAGATTAGAAAAAATAGAAAGTGTATGATATTATATATAGAGTGAAAAATGCATTTTAATATAAAAGGAATTCTATGCTGATAGTGGAGGTATGAACGTGTTAAATAAAGAAACCAAGGAGAATTTACTTAGAGAAGGAATTCATGAAGATGCCGTAAGAGCGTTAGATGAAAAGGGAAAATGCTTATTTGATATAGATAGTACAAGGGACGTATGCTTTGAGCTAATTGATGTTGGTGTTAAGTTCAGTTGTGAACAAAGTATTTTAGACGATGGATTGTATTTAATAAAAATTTTAAATTAGAGCTAGGAAGTCTTACTAATAATTAATTTAGTTACAAGTCTTAAAATATTTAATGAATCTTTAAAATATCCATTTACTTTGGATATTTTTTTTTTCAATAAACTAAACAATATTTTGACATGATATGAAGGAATTTGAAATTATATGTAGAATAAATCATAAAATTGAAATACAGTTTGATGATATATATTGTAAATGGTTTCTTTACAACTAGGGGGTATTTAGCATGGGGAAAATCACTATTTTAGAATTATATCCACAACAACCTTGGAAATTAAAAAATAAAATAAGAAAAGCAATTGCACATATTAGAACAAACACTAATTATAATATCGTCCTATTTTTAATATTGGGAATAATGATTATATTTTGTTCTTTTCCTAAACAAGTATTCGCAGAGGAAAACAAACCTCAAAAAATAAGGCTTCAATTGCGTTGGGATAATCAATTTCAATTTGCAGGTTATTATGCTGCAGATTGGAATGGCTATTATAAAGATGAGGGGATAAGTGTTGAGATAGCATCAGCGTTACAAAGTGATGGGAAAATTCTATCCGCAACACAGGAGGTATCTGAGGGACGGGCTGATTTTGGGATTGGAGCAGCAGATGTATTAATAGCAAATGATAAAGGAGCTGATTTACGTATAACTGCAGTGATTCTGCAGCAAAGTGCTGCAAGGCTTTACTTGAAAAAAGCCACACCCTATTCATTTATAACAGATTTAGCTAAACTAAAGGTGGCACGAAATGTTAATGACTTAATTGATGTTGAGCTACAGGCAATGCTTATGAAT
>JAJXYA010000496.1 GCA_021780795.1 Bacillota bacterium
AAAGAATAGGAGTGAAACAAAAATGTATATACTAACATTTGATATTGGCGGAACAAGCGTAAAATATGGAGTTCTAGATGACAACGGAAAAATATATGAAAGTGGAAAATTCACAACACCAAAAGAAGATATCGATAAGTTGCTAGAAGAAGTTGTAGCTGTAAAGAATAAATATAGTGATAAATATGAGCTTGGTGGAATAGCTTTGAGTGCACCTGGAGCAGTAGATAATAAAACAGGAGTAATTGGAGGATATTCAGCTGTTCCATGTATTCATGGTTTTGATTTAAGGGAAAAGCTTAGAAATGCAACAGGATTAGAAAGAATATCTATGGAAAATGATGCAAACTGTGCTGCTCTAGCGGAGGTTTGGCTCGGTGCTGCAAAAGACAATAAAGATTCTATATTTATGGTTTTAGGTTCTGGAGTTGGTGGAGCTGTAATAAAGGATAGAAAAATTCATACAGGTGCTCATCTTAATGGGGGAGAATTTGGATATATGGTTTTGAACGAAAACTGTGAAAATTTAAGTAAGTTAGCGTCTCCTGTTGAAATAGCTAAAAAAGTAGCAAATAGAAAAGGTATAGAGGAAATTAACGGAGAACAGCTTTTTGCAATGGCTGAAGAGGGAGATAGCATAGCAAAAGAAGAAATTAATAAATTTTATTTTTATATAGCAGCTGCAGCGTATAATCTTCAGTATGCATATGATCCGGAAGTAATAGTAATAGGTGGAGGCATAAGCGTAAGAAGAGATTTGATAGAAAATATAGAAAAATCATTAGATTATGTATATGAAAAAATAAAGTTTGCAAAAGTAAGACCACAATTAAAAACATGTATGTTTATGAATGATTCAAATTTAATTGGTGCGGTATATAATTTTATAAATTAATTAGGAGAAAACTATGGCGATAAAATATAACGAAAAATCAAGAACTTTCAAATTAGATGCCAAAGATACAAGCTATATTATAGCAATTGTAGATGAAGAGCAATTTATAGGACATGTTTATTTTGGTGAAAAGCTTCCAGATGAAAATGTAAATTATTTAATGCGACTAGAAGAGGCACCTTTTGTACCGTCTAAAAATAATAGAAATAGATTGCCGTTTTTAGATTCATTTCCTACAGAATATTCTACTAGTGGCTTAGGTGATTTTAGAGAGCCTTGTCTTAAGGTTACCACTTTGTCAGGTGCAGCAGTCTCAGGAATATCATATTTATCCCATAAAATCTACAGCGGTAAACCTAAATTAAAAGGTATGCCAGCCACTTTTGGAGAAGAAGACGAATGCACAACTTTAGAAATTACTTGTGTAGATAAGCACTTAAATTTGGAAGTTATTTTAGTTTATTCTGTTTTTGAAAATTTGGATGTTATTACAAGAAGTGTGAAAGTTAAAAACAATTGCGAAGAAAGTATTATGTTAAACAGAGTTTTATCTTGTTGTGTAGATTTTGATAGGATAGATTTTGATGTTGTTACTCTTCATGGTGCTTGGTCTAGAGAAAGGCACATAAACAGAAGAACAGTGACTTTAGGAAAACAAGGCTGCTCTTCCTTTAGAGGAGAATCGAGTCATCAAGATAATCCATTTATAGCTGTAATGGATAAAACAGCTACAGAGGACAGTGGTAGGGTTTATGGTTTTAACTTTGTGTACTCAGGCAACTTTATAGCACAGGCTGAGGGCTGCCAATTTGATACTACCCGTGTAGTAATGGGAATCCATCCTATGGATTTTAGCTGGAAGCTTGAAAATGGTGAAGAATTTACGGCACCAGAAGTAGTAATGGTTTATTCTAATGAGGGAATTGGAAAGATGTCAAGAACCCTTCATGATCTATACAGAAATAACCTTATCCGTGGAGAATACAAGGATAAAAAACGTCCAATACTAATTAATAACTGGGAAGCTACCTACTTCGATTTCAATACTGATAAATTAATTAGTATTGCAAAGGAAGCCTCAAAGCTTGGAATAGAAATGCTTGTTATGGATGATGGATGGTTTGGTAATAGAAGCAGTGATAATTGTTCCCTTGGTGATTGGGTAGTGAACGAAGAAAAGCTTAAGGGTGGGCTAAAATATTTAGTAGATGAAGTTAATAAGTTAAATATGAAATTTGGAATATGGTTTGAGCCAGAAATGATTTCTCCTGATTCGAAGCTATATAGAGTTCATCCAGATTGGTGCATACATATCGAAGGAAGAGTTGGAACCCTTTGCAGAAATCAGTATGTATTAGATATAACAAGAGAAGAAGTTAGAGAATATATATATCAAAGTATGAAAAAAGTTTTATTAAGTGCCAATATCGAATATATTAAGTGGGATATGAATCGTCAGCTAAGCGACTTAGGCAGCAGTGCTCTTCCTTATGATAGGCAGGGAGAATTGTCTCATAGATATGTACTTGCAGTATATGACCTTATGGAAAGATTAACGTCAGAGTTTCCACATATTCTTCTTGAAAACTGTTCTGGTGGAGGAGCTAGATTTGATGCTGGTATGCTTTATTACAGTCCCCAAATTTGGGCTTCTGATGATACAGATGCAATAGAAAGATTAAAAATTCAATATGGTACGTCTTTAGTATATCCTTCTTCTGCTATAGGTGCACATGTAAGTGATTGTCCAAATCATACTGTTGGAAGAATAACACCGTTTGAAACTAGAGGACATGTAGCTCTTGCTGGAACCTTTGGTTATGAATTAGATGTTACCAAAATTTCCAAGGAAGATCGTGATATGATACCAAAACAAGTTAGAATGTATCATAAATATAATGACTTAATTAGAACTGGTGACTTATACCGTATAAATAGCCTTTTTGAAAATTCAGAGTATAACTGTATAGGTTATGTTTCAAAGGATAAAGCGGAAGCTCTTTTCATATATGTTCAAGTTTTGGCTAGACCCAATTATCATAGTAGAAGGGTATGTTTAAAAGGATTAGATAAAAATACATACTATCGTAATGAAGAGACTGGAGAAGTTTATTCCGGTGCAGCTCTTATGAATGGTGGGATTTTAATAAAGGATTTATGGGGAGATTTTAAGAGTAAACTTGTTCATTTTGTTAGAGAAGGGGAATAGAAACATAATGCGAACTAAGTTGAAACTATAAAATGTGTAAAAGCAAATCGCAGGTCGTTTTAATTGACAGTTGACAGTTGACAATGGACAATGATGGTTGATTTTCCTATGCTAAGCTACGGAAAATCTGTAATTTATTTAAATTGGCTAAAGCCAATGGAAACTGATGGTTTTGCTATGCAAAACCTAAAAATAATAATTTGTAGTTTTTCTGACTGAAAGGAAGAAAAACATCCTTCATTGTCAACTGTCAATTGTCCATTGTCAATTAAAACTCAATGCGTTGCACTTTCTTAGGATTTTTA
>JAJXYA010000143.1 GCA_021780795.1 Bacillota bacterium
ATGCCTGCTGCAGCTATTGAATTTCCAATATCGAATATGGAAGCAATAAGAACAGCAAATGAACCAGCAAAACCTGAAATATATGGCATAGCAAATGCGCCTATATTATAACTTGAGCTATTAAATATGCTAAATGCCTTTTCTTTTGAGCCTTTTTTTCGATTTAAAAAGTATGCAGTTAATTGTTGAATTAGATTTGTTAAAATACCAACTGCAACTAAAAACATTAGTCCAAGATTAATGTTGAAAGTATTAAAATTTGTTGCAAGTGCACAAGGTAGTGTTATATAAAGCGCTACCTTGGAGAACTTTGGAAAATCATCATAACTAACCCATTTCAATTGTTTTATACCATAACCTATTGCTATAATTAAAACTAAAGAAATAGCTTTAATAAATATTTGTGTCATTTTTTCTCCTATGTACTAATTTAAAATAAATTTTTCGATAACTTCTGCCAATACACCCTCGTTGTTATCATTTTTACAAACATATTTGCATGACTTTTTAACAGCAGCAACTGCATTACCAGCGGCTACACTTAACCCTGCAGCATTTAACATAGACATATCATTAAAATTATCTCCTACTGCAATAGTTTCTTCTTTTTTTATTCCTAATAGCTCAGCTAATTTTAGCATTGCTTCTCCCTTATTTACTCCATGCTTATTTAACTCTAAATAACGATTTGAAGAATAGCTTACACTAACTGTACCTTTTCCTGTTGCTGGTACAAATTTAACTCCTAGCTCTGTAGCTTTTTTAATTGCAGCAATATTTTTTTCACATACTTTGTGTTCATCATTTAACAAAGTTTCATCTAAATCGCTTACTATTAGCTTGTACAATAATATCCCTCCCTTTTCTACTCACATTATATCTTTTTAGTTAAAGATATACAATTTAAGTTGTATTATCTATTCAACCCTTTTACGACCACATATCCTTCAGTTATTTCCACTTCGCTTATACTTCCGTTGTCAACTTTGAAATGCCAACTATCCTCAACTTTCATACCTAAAAGCATGGATATTGCATTTCTTATAAAGCCCCCATGAGCTACAATTAAAAAATTGCCTTCTTCTTTTAATATTTTATCTAAAAAGGATTTGTGTCTAGTGTATGCTGCAATCACACTTTCTCCTTTTGGAAAAATAAAATCAGCTTTTCCTTTTATCCACTCTGAATGTTCCTTAGGATACCTTTCCTCAATTTCTTTATAGGTTAAGTTATCCCAGAGTCCAAAATTAATTTCCTTTAAAGCCTCGTCAAAAATTATTTCCTTTGGAAAAATTTCATGAATAATCGAAGCTGTCTCTCTTGCTCTTTTAAGTGGGCTGCAATATATTTTATCGATAGCTTCATCTCTAAGCTTATCAGCTACTTCAATTGCTTCTTCGATGCCAGTTCTATTTAACGGAACATCTGTATGTCCAACAAATGCTCCAATTTTGTTGCTTTTTGTTTGTCCGTGTCTAACTAAAATTAATTTTAACATTTTATCTACCTACCACATTCAAAATAATGTACGATACGATAATAAATATTGTTTGATTCAGTTCACAAACCGCTCCTAATACATCACCAGTAGCTCCATCTATTTTTTTGCTGAACAATTTTATTAACACAACTGCAGATATGATTGGAAATATCCACAAAAAATTGTTTAAGTCTGCTACAAGAAAAATAATCAAATATATAGCGGTGCCAATTGCTAATTCCTTTTTCCCACAATAATCTATGAAGGATTTTCCAAGACCTTCACCACTTCTGGCATACTTTGATAAGCTTGCACCTACTATAGAGCCTAATCTCCCTGCAACAGGGAATAATATAAGCATTTTAATTATATAATTTGAATAAAATTCAGATAGAAAGGCAAAGTTTAATAAAAAAACTGAAATTATTGCAAGTACTGCATTTGTCCCTACCCTGCTGTCTCGCATGATTTCTAGTATTCTTTCCTTTGGTCTATTTGAAAATAAACCGTCAAAAGTGTCACCTAAACCATCTAAATGAAGACCACCTGTAAGCACTATGTATTCAATTAAAATTAAAGCTACACATAACTGTTGCGGCAATAACATGTTTAACACCACAAAAGAAAATGCAAGTATTATTCCAATAACTAAACCTATTAATGGAGCAAAGGCAAGACCTTTTCCAAAGTCTTCATTCCCAGCTTCTGCTTCATATTTTATAGGAATTGTTGTTAGAAATTGAAGCATTAATATTATTCTTTTTATTATCCTCACTACATTTCACTCCTTATTTAATTCTAACAGGAATTCCTGATACACAAAAGTACACCTCTTCTGCTGCTTTTGCTAAAATTTGATTTGCCCTTCCTGCTATATCTCTAAATAATCTTCCAAGGGGATATTCTGGAACTAACCCCATGCCGACTTCATTAGTAACTATAATAAATTTTGAATCATTCATTTCAATGAGTTCTATCAATTTATTTATCTCTCCATCAACATAAGCTTCTATTTCTAAAATTTCTTCTTTATTAATATTATCTACGTCAGTGCACTTTTCAAGTATTAAATTTGTTACCATGTTTGTGATACAATCTAACAAAACACCATTTGTATTTTTTAGTTTTTCTGAAAGGTTAATATCATAATCCTTATACCCCTCAAAGGTTTCCCACTCTTTTGGCCTTTGTGCCTTATGCTTTTTTACCCTAAGCTTCATTTCTTCATCAAAAGGTATTGAAGTTGCAATGTATAAAATATTACCTATAGTATCTTTAGCTAACTTTTCTGCATATGAACTTTTGCCGCTTCTCGCTCCACCAGTTACTAATATTATTTTACCCATATTAAAACTCGATTCCTTCTCTTGCATTTATTCCCTCTTCATAAGGATGCTTTAACCCTTTCATTTCTGTCACATAGTTTGCAAGGTCAAATATTTCCTTTGGTACATCTCTTCCTGTCAATACAAGCTCTAAAGCTTTGGGTTTTTCATTTATTAACTGTTCTACTTCTTTAAGATTAACAAGGTTGTTTTTTAGAGAACCCATTATTTCATCTAATATTATTAAATCCCATTGTTCACTTTTAGCATTTTCAATTGCATAATCTAAAGCTTTTTGCTCGGATTGTTTTAATAAAGCCTTTTCTTCATCATTCATATTCCAAAAAAATCCATCAACCTTTTTAGTCCTAAAATATTTAAAATTTTCGTCTAATTTATCTATGCTCATAAGCTCACCTGAACTTCCGCTTTTAAGAAATTGAATAAGAAGAACTTTTTTTCCTCTTCCCCAAGCTCTAAGTCCAAGTCCTATTGCTGCAGTAGTTTTTCCTTTACCGTCACCGGTGTATACATGCACTAAACCTTTATTCATTTAGCTATACCTCCCCTTCATATTTTATACTATAACCTCT
>JAJXYA010000118.1 GCA_021780795.1 Bacillota bacterium
ACATCATGCCTGTTTGAAGATTTTCATGTATTTTCATAAATCTCATTTCATGATTTTCTTCTACTTCCTGCAATTCTTTATAGAAATCTGCAATTTCTATAAAACCTTCTGCTCTAGCCTCTTTTTCAAATTGTTTATATAAATTGCTACTTTCAAAACATTCCCCTTGTGCAGCATCTTTCAAATTATCAGTTGTATTTTTATTCATTTTAAGAAACCTATCAAAAACTTCCCTTGCATGAGCCTTTTCGTTGTTTGCAGTTGCATCAAAAATAGAGGCTACATACTCATATCCCTCTTGCTTCGCTTTTTCTACATAAAATGTATATTTATTTCTAGCCCTTGACTCTCCAGCAAAAGTGCTTAGAAGATTTCTTTCTGTTTTACTACCTTTTAATTGCATTTCTATTCCTCCATTAAGTAATTTATCTTCTTAATTATTTTATTCATTATGTTTTTAAAGGTTACTTAAACGACATTTTAGCTATTTAATAGGAGACTAGGTTAAGTTTTTGATAATTGTACAAATTGTAGACCTAGATTTTCTATAATCAATGAAATTACTTAGGATAAAGATAAAACTACAATGAAAGATTTTATGAATTTATATTTATATTTATTAATATAATTAAATGATTAATATATTAAAGGAGTGGAATTTTGAGAGTTTTCATTACTTTAGATTTAAAAAAGTTGTTAAAACCAATTCTTTTAGTTGCTGCATGTTTCATAATGCTATGGGCCTCCAGTGGTATTTTAAAAACTACTTCAACTTTAATACAAAAGGACAAAGAATACGTTATATTGGCTTACAATGATAGTGGTATGCACTGTATTCAGTCTGATTACTCCTCTTTTATGATACTTCCTCCAGCAAATACAATTCGTGTACAAGTATTTGAAAAAGGTATCGAAGAAGCCAAATTAATAAATGTTGGGGTAACAGTAGAGTATGAGGTTAATAATAATACTTCTTCTATTGATAAGGTTAATTTTTGGGAATATGCAAAAGCTTATGGTTATAATTTAAAACCTAATGAAGGTATTACAGGTAATTATTTAAGTGGAACATGTAAACTGTCAAAAGATAAAAAATATTATGAGGCTCAATATATTCCTCTTACACCATACAATGATGGCAGTAAAATTATAAATCCATATCAAACCGTGACTATTACAGTGAAAAATGTAATAAGTAAGAAGATTATTGCTGTAGAAGATGCAGTTGTTGCACCGGTTTCAAATGAAATGCTCTGCAGCAATTGTCATGGAAAAACTAACACAGATGCTAATATATTAAAATCCCACGATAAAAACCAAGGCACAAAACTTTATGATGATTCGATAAATGGCAATCCTCACAGTTGTAATGAATGTCATGCAGATAATGCATTAAATGCTAAGGGGAAAGAAGGCATTAAAGGTCTTTCACTGGCAATGCACGATTATCATGCTTCTAAAATGACTGTGTCAAGCTTAGAAACTACTTGCTATAATTGTCATCCAGGTGTTGAAACTAAATGTAATAGAGGAGTCATGGCAGCAGAAGGGTATACTTGCAGTAGTAGTAAATGTCATGGAGATATGGAGACTATATCGAATTCCCTTAAACAGGGTAGACAGGCGTGGCTTAATGAGCCAGATTGTGGTGATTGTCATGGAGAAAATTATGCATCTAATACTAATCAATTATACCGAGAGTCATATCTTCAGAATGGACCTGAGGCAATGAATGGTTATATTACCTGTGAAACCTGTCACAATAGTCCACATGCGGAGTGGCCATCTACCTTAGAGTTAGACAATAAAATACCTATAAAAATTTATGGCAAACCTGACTTTATTAGAAAATGTACAGCCTGTCATGAACAAAAGGGTAATGGAAAAATACACGGATATAAAGGAGTAGATTAAAAATGAATCTGGGTGAATTATTGCTTCTTATTGCTTTAATAATGAGTTTAGGTAATTTAATTATAAGTTTATTTTTACATAAAAATAAGTTTGCAGGTTTTTGGGTGAATCTATTTTTATTTAGTTCTATATTTTGCATAACAGCTTCTACACTGTTACTTATTTATTATCAATTTACTTTCAATTTTAAATACGCTTATGTATTTAATCATATTTCAACGGACCTAATACCAATTTACCGCATTTCAGCACTTTGGGCAGGGCAGGAAGGTTCTTTTCTTTTGTGGGCAATGATTGCAATGTGGATTAATTTGATGGCAAGGGGAGAGCATAAGTCTTATATTGTATATACCCTAATAAGTACAATTATTTTGGTCTTGGCTTTTTCAAGTGCTCCATTTTCTCTTATGAAGTATATACCAGCGGAAGGAAATGGACTTAATCAAGCGCTACAGGACCCATGGATGATAGTTCATCCACCTCTTGTATTTATAGGATATTCTGCAATGGGGGTGTTATTTTCTCAGTGTTTTAGCAAAATTAATAGAAGATGGATAATTGCTTCTTGGTTATTTCTTGGAGCTGGAATATTCTCTGGTAGTTTATGGGCTTACAGGGCATTAGGGTGGGGTGGTTACTGGGCATGGGATCCAATTGAAAATGCAGCATTAATTCCTTGGCTTATTTTAACTGCAATTGTGCATAAGAAGAAAATATCTCCTCAAATTGCTATGATTCCTTTTATTTTAGCTGTTTTTGGTACGTTTCTAGCAAGAAGTGGAATTTTACAAGGAAAATCAGTGCATTCTTATGCTTCTTCTCCAATAACATTACCACTTTTTATAGTATTCATTCTTTCGGTTTTAATGTTGATAGTGGTTCTACTAAAGAACAGGCTAAGGACTGGTACTAGAATTAATGTTAAGGTTAACAAAGCAAAGACTTTATCAGCATTTCGTTATATTATTTATGTTTTTGCTGCTTATATATTGTTTGGGACTATCTTACCTATTTTTTCAGGAGTTTCAACTGAAATTAGTTTTTATACTCCAGCAGCATTGGGTTTTGCCATTTTTTCTTCAGCACTTTTCATAATATACATGGATGACTTATTTAAAAAGAATTTTTATAAAATAGTAATTATAAATACGATCATAATAGTTATTATTTCTACTACTACAGCGTTTTCATCTTTCCCATGGCTAATTATACTTTGGATATTGATGCTTCCACTTATCCCTAAAATAGTATTTTTCAGTACTTTTAAAAATGTTTGGGCACATTTTGCTCATATTGGGGTTTTGCTGCTTATAACTGGTACTATTACATCTTCTGTATTTAGTGAAGAAGGCATTTTAATGCAGTCAAATTTATTGAAAATCCCTTCAGGAAAAACAATGACTATTCATAAATTTTTAGGAGATACCATCATTACTGAAAGTTTAAAATATACAACAAGACCTTTTATTTGGTTATTT
>JAJXYA010000285.1 GCA_021780795.1 Bacillota bacterium
AGTTTTATACTATATCTTTGTTGCACTAAAACATACATATAATATAAAATAGTATTATATGCGGAGGTGGAATTTAATGATAATAGATAAAATGCAAAATTTAAATAATCTCACATCACAAGAATTTGCTGTTGTAGAATATATTATAGGCCATCCAAAGGATTTATTAAATATGAATGTAACTGAACTAGCAGAAGCAAGCTTTACTAGTCCCTCCACCGTTATAAGGCTATGTAAAAAGCTAGGTACAAAAGGCTACGCAGACTTAAAATATATTTATGCTTCTGAATATCCTGAAATGATAAAATTCAAAGAAGCCTTAAAAACAAAACCTTATAATAAAGACAGTACCATAGATGATATTATGCATACAATGCCCCTAATTTATTCAAGGGCAATCGAGCACACGAGAAGTTTTTTAGATCGTGATACAATAATTAACGTTATTTCTTCTATCAAAGCTTCTAACATAATCGATATTTATGGTGATGGAATAAATTATGATGTGGCAAAAATGTTTTGCTATAAGCTAGAGGAAATAGGCGTTCGTGCTGTTGCTCATGATAGTGCGAACTGGAATTATTGTAAACTTTTACAACTGGAGAAAGCAGCTGCATTTTCCATACTAATTTCTCACACCGGGAAAAATCCTAACATAACCGATACTGCAAGAAGATTAAAAAAATGCGGTATTACTACGCTGTCAATTAGCGGAAATATAGACCAGCGACTTGCAAAGATTACAGATTATCATATTCATATAATGACTTCTAAAAACACCTTGGAATTTTCCAACGTAATTTTTACGGTATCTACTCAATATATACTTGATATAATAGTTGCTTCACTATTAGTTGACAGATACACTATTATTGAAAAGGACATCGACGCTTTAAAGGATGAACGGTATGAATGGCAAAGAAACACATTATAACTTCGGTATTTTTTTTCAAAACTTATTTTTGATAAAATGTTTCTTTGGATATTAGCACCATATTACTTCTAAATTATATATTAATAAAAAATCTATCTTATAATGTAGTTATATAAAATAGGAGGTGCTAATATGTCAACTAGAAGATTTCCAGAAGGATTTTTATGGGGTGGTGCTACTGCTGCCAATCAAGTAGAAGGTGGTTATAATGAAGGCGGAAAAGGGATTAGTGTTTCAGATTGTGCTAGTCACCATTTAGATGTTGATGTTCGTGATTATAAAAAACATAACGAAGTTACTACAAGAGATATAGAAGAAGCTTTAAAATCTAATGATTCATCTCTATATCCAAAACGTCATGGTTCGGATTTTTATCATCATTACAAAGAAGATATTAAACTATTTGCAGAAATGGGTTTTAAAGTTTATCGTCTTTCCATAGCTTGGACAAGAATATTTCCAAATGGTGATGACTTAGAGCCAAATGAAGAAGGTCTTAAGTTTTATGATAATGTTTTTGATGAATGTTTAAAATATGGTATAGAACCACTTGTAACAATGTCACACTATGAGCCACCAATTAATTTGACCTTAAACTATGATGGCTGGTACTCAAGAGAAGTTATTGAATTTTTCACAAGATATGTAACTACTATATGCACAAGATATAAAAACAAAGTAAAATACTGGCTTACCTTTAATGAAGTAGACTCTATGATTAGACACCCTTACACCACAGGAGGACTAATTAAAGATAGATTTTTAGGACTAAACTGGAACCAAGTAATTTTTCAGGCAATGCATCATCAATTTGTAGCAAGTGCCCTAGCAACAAAAATTTGTCACGAGATTATTCCTGCTTCAAAGGTAGGATGTATGTTAACCAAACTCACTTACTATCCTTATACTTGTAAACCTGAAGATGTATTAAAAGCCCAGCAAGATATGCGTGCAATTTACTGCTATAGTGACACTCAAGTTTTTGGGGAATATCCTTCATACTTATTATCAAAATTTAAAAATGAAGGGATTGAAATTGTAAAGGAAGCTAATGATGATGAAATAATGAAGACTTATACTGTAGATTTTGTTTCCTTCTCATATTATATGTCTTCTTGTACTTCGGCTTCTCCAGAGCTATTAGAAAAGGCTGCTGGAAACACTATACTGGCTATTAAAAATCCGTATCTGCCTTCCAGTGATTGGGGCTGGCAAATCGACCCAATAGGACTTAGAATTTCTATGGTAGACCTTTACGACCGTTATCATAAGCCTCTATTTATAGTTGAAAATGGATTAGGTGCTAAAGATGTACTAAAGGGAGACAACACTATAGATGATCAGTATCGCATTGACTATTTCAAGGCTCATTTTAAATCTATGCTGGATGCCATAGAATACGATGGAGTTGAATGTTTAGGTTATACTTCCTGGGGGTGTATAGATTTAGTATCTGAATCAACAAAACAAATGTCAAAACGTTATGGGTTTATTTATGTAGACTGTGACGATTACGGAAATGGAACATACACTCGCTTCCCAAAGAAATCATTTTATTGGTATAAAAATGTAATTAGTTCAAATGGGGAGTGCTTATTTAAAGAGTAAAACATAAGGAGAACTTGGATGAATATTAACGTTGTAATCAATCAAATGCTTCAATTATTTTTAATTTTAGGTTTAGGCTATTTTTTAAATAAAATCAAGCTTTTTGATACAGCCATAAATCAAAAATTAAATCTTTTAATTTTAAACGTAACAACCCCTGCTATGATACTTGCTTCTGTAAGTTCTAATAACCAAAGCAGCAATACTGGGGTTGTTTTAAAGGTTTTATTGGTTGCAATTGCAATATTTGTCATTTTACCGATATTAAGCTTTATATTAGTGAAAATTATGAGAGTTCCAAAACATCAAGAAGGTATATATATGTTTATGACGGTGTTTTCAAATATAGGCTTCATGGGCTTTCCTGTTATTAAATCTATATTTGGAAGTCAGGCTGTATTTTACACAGCAATTTTCAATATGGTTTTTAGCTTATTAGTTTTTACCTTAGGCATATTTTTAATTAATTACGGCACAGAAAACAAAGCTGATTTCAATATAAAAACCTTATTATCACCTGGTATTGTAAGTTCCTTTGGTGCTATTGTCATATATTTTTTAAAAATACCAATACCTTCAGTATTAGGCTCCACTCTTAATTCAGTTGGTAACATCACCACTCCGATAGCCATGATGCTAATAGGCTCCACTTTAGCAAATATAGATATAAAGGAGGTTTTTACTGAATTTAGAATTTATCCTTATACCTTGGTTAGACAAATTTTAATACCAGCTGTTTTTTATCCTATATTAAAATTTTTTATTTCTAATCCTCTAATTTTAGGTGTAACACTAATTGTTTTGGCAATGCCTGTAGGAAATAGTGCAGTTCAATTTGCAA
>JAJXYA010000320.1 GCA_021780795.1 Bacillota bacterium
TACTACCATCTACGCTTATTAATAGGATATAACACCCTTTTTTAAGAAAAGGCAAATTCAGTTTAATATTATCAATAGAAATTTCTCTATTTTCCAAAATATCAATAACCGCTTGTTCTTTAGTTAAAAAATGCTGGGTATATTTATTTTCGATAATATATTTAAGTAAGGATGTACAATTTTCATACTGCATCTCTAAACTGATTATGCCTTTAACACGGCCAAGCATAATAGTAAAGGTAGTTATATGTGAATTTTCAATATCTAAGTCACTAATATATAATGCAATACCATCCTCTGTAATTACATTAAATGGTATGTTTGAAGAATGACTTAAATCCTTCAGGAATTCAGTAAAATTGTACATGTCGAGTTCCCCCTATATTATTGTGTTTTCAGTTTCTTTATCGAATATATGAATTTTATTTGTATCTAAAGCGATTTTAATCTTATCTCCAGCTTTAGCTCTAGAAGATCCATTAACTCTGGCTACAATATTTGTATTTTCTTTTGACATATAAATGTAAGTCTCTGCACCCATAAGTTCGGTAACCTCAACTTGTGCTTCTATAACTGAATTTTTATGTTTTTCAATAAAATCAATGTCGTCATCAATATTTTCTGGTCTAATACCCATTATAACAGTTTTGCCTATAAAGGATTTTTCTTTTATAATTTCAGCTCTATCTTTTGGTAATATTATAGTTTCATTATTAAAAGAAAGCACAACTTCCCCTTTTTGTTCCAAAATTTTAGCTTCAATAAAGTTCATTTGAGGACTTCCTATAAATCCTGCAACAAACATATTAACTGGGTGCTCATATATGTTATGAGGGGTATCTACTTGTTGTACTAAACCATCCTTCATTACAACTATTCTTGTTCCCATAGTCATAGCTTCTGTTTGATCGTGAGTTACATATACAAAAGTTGTTTGAAGCTTATGATGCAACTTTGCTATTTCAGTTCTCATTTGAACTCTAAGTTTAGCATCTAAATTTGATAAAGGCTCATCCATTAAGAATACCTTTGGATTTCTTACTATTGCTCTTCCAAGCGCTACTCTTTGTCTTTGTCCACCTGATAAAGCCTTTGGTTTTCTATCAAGCAAATGCTCTATATCAAGTATTTTAGCTACATCAGTAACCTTTTGTTTTATTTCATCCTTTGGCATTTTTCTTAGCTTTAATCCAAATGCCATATTTTCAAATACAGACATATGAGGATATAATGCATAGTTTTGGAAAACCATAGCTATGTCTCTATCTTTAGGTGCCATATCATTTACTAGTTTATCTCCAATGTATAATTCACCCTCTGATATCTCTTCAAGACCTGCTATCATTCTTAAAGTTGTTGATTTACCACAACCAGAAGGTCCTACAAAAACTATGAATTCTTTATCTTCTATTTCAAGATTAAAATCCTTAACAGCTGTTACGTTCCCAGAATAAACCTTGTGTATGTGTCTTAATGATAAATTTGACATATTATATTCCTCCTACATGTACATTCTAAATGATTTTCAATATATGTATATTGTAATCCTTTAAAATATATTTATCTATTCGCAAAATCCCCAAAAGTGCTAAAGCTAATTTGTAGAAAGACACAAATGTCCCACTGTTAAAATTCAATTCTTTTCCCCTGATATAAATCAAATTCCTTTAATTTATTATCTATGGCATTTAAGACCTCCCATTTTTTCAGGCTCCACATAGGACCTATTAGTAGCTCCCTTGGTGCATCCCCTGTTAATCTATGAATAACCATATTAGGTGGAAGCATAGTAATTGACGTGCAAATTATATCTATGTATTCTTCTTCTTCTAGAAACTTAAGTTTATCTTGTTTGTATAGCTCAGCCATAGGCGTATTTTCCATAAGATGCAGCAAATGCATTTTTATTCCCTTTATATCTTTATGTGCCACATAATTTATTGTATTTAACATGTCCTCTTTACTCTCTCCAGGAAGACCAAAAATGGTATGTACTACCACATCAATATTTCTTTTATTAAGTTCTTTGAGAGACTCTTCAAATCTCACTAATTTATATCCTCTATTAATAATTTTTGCGCTTTCATCATTACAAGTTTGAAGCCCTAGTTCTACCCAGGTGTATACTCTATGAGAATATTCTTCTATAAGGTCTAACACTTCTTCATCTAAGCAATCTGGTCTTGTAGCTATTGCCAGAGCCACTACCCCTTCTTGAAGTACTGCCTCCTCATATTTTTCTCTTAACACTTCTATTGATGCATAAGTATTGGTATAAGCCTGAAAATAAGCAATATATCTTCCTATCTTCCATTTTTTACTCATCATATCCTTTATATCTTCAAATTGTTTTGTAATAGAAAATTCCCTATTCCCAGCGAAATCTCCTGATCCTCTTTCACTACAAAACAAACATCCTCCACTACTAATAGTTCCATCTCTATTAGGACAAGAAAATCCAGCGTCTAAAGCAATCTTAAAAACCTTATCACCGAACTTCTCTCTTAAAAAATAATTTAAACTGTGATATCTTTTGTCACCCCATGTTTTCTGCACTAATCTCTTCCTTTCTTTATTTAAACCCACGAAGATAAATAACAAGACAGTAGGATAGTCTATTTGTTTTCATGGACCTAATGCTCCTTAAATAAAATAACTAGTCTCTAGACTAGTTATTTTATTAAAATGCCAAATCTATATTCATTATACCTTATAGATTATAAAGATTACATTAATTATAGCTTATGAACAACAAAGTTTTTCAAATCCAACTTCCATTTACCAATAATATCAGTTTCTGAAGTATTAACATTTGGTTTAGGTATTACTTCATATGTCATACTACCCTTGCCAAAAGAAGAAAATACTACTTGAACTTTTTCTATAGGATAGTCTTTTTCAAAATTAATAGGAATCATTTCTCCACTCTCTACTTTATAAACCCTAATATATTTACCCGAATTTTCTTTCACATATTGTACAACTAAAAACTTTTCATCTAAGGAGAAGGTCATGAACTCCACTTTACAATCAAGCAATAAATCTATTGTAATTAGCTCCTTTCCAATTGGTTTCTCCTTAGCTATTTCGCCAGAGCCTGCACCTTGTGGCTGATCTGATGATTTCCCAGCTTCTCCTTGAACTGCTAGGGTCTCATCAATATTAACGACACCAATGAAGGAATTTTTGTTATAGGTACTAACTGCAAGTTTATCTCCTCCATAGTTAAAATTTATGGAACTGAATTCTTTCATTGGTACCATTATTTTATAAAGCCGTGCTCCATCATCTCTTGAATACGCATATTTAGGAAGTCCTGCTTCGTCAATGATTAAATTGGTCTTTACATTTTTTTTATCTCGAAACCTAATACCTAGCCCCT
>JAJXYA010000476.1 GCA_021780795.1 Bacillota bacterium
AGATGTACTTACACTTACGGCTACACCTATACCTAGAACGCTCCATATGTCCCTATCTGGGGTTAGAGATATTAGCTTAATAGAAACTCCGCCAGAGGAAAGGCATCCAGTTCAAACTTATGTAGTCGAATATAATGATCAGCTAATTAGAGATGCAGTACTAAGGGAAATAAATAGAGGAGGTCAGGTGTTTTTTGTTTATAACAGAGTTGAAACCATTAAAGAAATGGCAGCTGAACTTTCAAAATTGATTCCAGAAGCTGAAATTGCTATTGCACATGGTCAGATGACAGAGAGAGAGCTGGAAGCGGTTATGCTCGGTTTCATGGATAAGCAGTATCACATATTGTTATGTACAACTATAATTGAAACAGGTATAGATATTCAAAATTCAAATACAATGATAATTTATGATGCCGATAAAATGGGATTATCGCAGCTATACCAATTGAGAGGAAGGGTTGGCAGAACAAACCGTATGGCCTATGCTTACCTAACACATAGAAAAGATAAAATAATGTCTGAGGTAGCAGAAAAGAGACTAAAAGCGATAAAAGATTTTACAGAGCTAGGTTCTGGTTTTAAAGTAGCTATGAGAGATTTAGAAATAAGAGGTGCAGGTAACATGATGGGTTCTGCACAGCATGGTCATATGGCTGCAATAGGTTACGATTTGTATTGTAGAATGTTAGAAGATACTATAAAATTAATAAAGGGCGATATAGAAAGAGAACCTATAGATACTACAATTGAACTTAAAGTTGATGCATACATTCCAGATAAGTATATAGAAGACGTTGTACAAAAAATTGAAATATACAAGAAAATAGCGGCTATAGATTCTAAAGAAGAATATTATGAAGTTCAAGAGGAACTTGAAGATAGATATTCTGATATACCGCCTTCTGTAGTTACACTTATGAATATTGCATATTTAAAAAGTATAGCTAAGAAGGTTGGAATTGTTGAAATAAAGGATAAAAAAGATTTTGTGCAAATAATTTTCGAAAATAAGGAAAAAATAACAGAAGAATTAGTAAAAGGAATTATGAAGGATTATTTCAAAGCTGTAATATTTAAGGTTGAAGTGAAACCGGTAATAATATATAATACAAAGAATATCTTAAAAGGTGATATCGTAGCAAAATTAATTGAATTGTTAGAATACATGAAATCAAAAATTTAAAAAAATGATTTTGTGTTAAAATTAAAGCTAAATACTTAGCTATAAATAAACCGCGTAGGGGGAATAAAATTGAAAAGTATAAAAAAGATAGCTTTAGCAGCAGTAATGGTTGTTACTGTAGCTTCAGTTAGTGGTTGTAACTTGATAGTAAAGACACCACAAGGAATAGCAAATAGTCCAGTAGCAAAGGTTAATGATGACACAATTACGAAAGCACAATTGGATGCTAGGATGGCTCCAGAAATTGCACAGCTTAAATCTCAATATGGAAATGATTATGCATCTAACTCTCAAGTTGCAACTCAGTTAAAAACTGATAAGGCATCCATGGTTACACAGATGGAAAATGAACTGTTGACTACTCAGTATGCTAAGTCAAAGAATTTAATACCAAGTGATACTGAACTAAATAAGGAAATTACAACCCAATATAATAGTTATGAATCAAGCTATCAGACCCAAGCATCATCATCCGGTTCGGCTGCAACTTCATGGAGCGATTATTTAAAGCAAAACGGATATACAGTGGATATGTTAAAAGATCAAATAAAAACTAACATAATAACAAATAAAGTTGTAGATTATCTTACTAAAAATACAAAAATAACAGATAAGCAAATTCAAGATTATTATAATCAAAATCCAGAAAATTACACAACAACACCAAATACTTTTGATTTTGCTCACATATTAGTTAAAACCCAAGCAGAAGCAGAGCAGATTAAAGCTGAACTAGATAAAGGTGCAGACTTTGCAACAGAAGCTAAAAAAGATTCAACTGATACTGGTTCAAGTGCTAATGGTGGTGATTTAGGTTCAATGTCTTATACAGATGCACAATCACAATTAGATCCAACATTTTTAGCAGCAGCAGTTAAACTAAAACAAGGAGAGATTTCAAATCCAGTGCAGACACAGTTTGGATGGCATATTATAAAATGTATATCTAGAACTAATAATCCACTTAAGCCTTTAGATGCAACGCTTAAGAAATCTATTTCTGATACACTTTTACAAAATGCAAAACAAACAGCATACAACAATTCAGTAAAGAGCTGGAAAAATGCGGCTAAAATAAAAGAATATCCTCAAAATGAATAGTTAAAAAAATCTGTCAGTTAAAATACTGGCAGATTTTTTTATTTTTAAAAAAGTTAGCAATTATGCATAAAATTTCATTATTAGTAGGATACTAAGTTTGTAAGATAATTTAATATAAGGAGGGAATAAATATGAAGGCAACAGGTATTGTAAGAAGAATAGACGATCTTGGCAGAGTTGTTATACCAAAAGAAATAAGAAGAACATTAAGGATAAGAGAAGGTGACCCTCTTGAAATATTCACAGATAGAGAGGGTGGAGTAATTTTAAAAAAGTACTCGCCAATTGGTGAGCTTAGTGATTTTTCAAAAGAATATGCAGAATCTTTAAATGCAACTATAGGACATATAGTTATAATTTGTGATAAGGACAGCATTATATCGGTAAGCGGTGCAGTAAAGAAGGAATACTTGGACAAACGTATTAGTAACGAACTGGAAAAGGTTATGGAAGAAAGAAAGACCTTTAATATGAATGATAGGGACGATAAGGCAATACCTATTTACGATGATGAAGATTTATCAAATAAGTATTTTGCTCAGATTGCTGTTCCCATTGTTGCACAAGGTGACGCTATTGGGGCGGTTTTAATATTGTCAAAAGAAAATGATGTGAAGTTTGGACAGATGGAGGTTAAATTGAGTGAAACAGCAGCAATATTTTTAGGTAAACAAATTGAACAATAAAGGTGTATGAAAACCCCTAAATTTAATATATTTATAATAAATAATTTTTGGGGGAAATACTAAATGAAAAAACAATCTATTGCAAAAGCTACTGCTGTGTTAGGTATTGCTGGTATTTTTGCAAAGTTTTTAGGTATATTTTTTAGATGGCCGTTAATCATGCTTATAGGTGACGAAGGAATAGGCTATTACCAGATGTCATATCCGCTATATATGTTTTTTATTGCAATGGCTTCTGGAATACCCGTAGCAATTTCAAAGATGGTTTCTGAGAGAAATGCCACGAATAATAAGGAAGAGGCTATTTTAGTGTTAAGACAGGCAATATTTTTAATGCTAGTAATGGGAGTAGCCTTTACCTTATTTATTTATTGTTTTAGCAGGCAAATAACAATAACTTTAAA
>JAJXYA010000309.1 GCA_021780795.1 Bacillota bacterium
GGAGATACTGTTCTTAAAATAATACATATGTATGCTGAGGATTTAAAACAGGCAGCAAAAGAAACAAATAATGAAATAGATCTTTTGCACGGTGATTTTCTGCTTCAAATTGCAGAACTTTTACAGCACAATCAATTTTTAACTTCACAATCTCAGCGAATTCGTGAGTTTTATAAATATATGGCAGATAAATATCCTTTTCTTGCATTTACCTTTAAGGGTAGAATTAAATCTTTAGTACGTGCAGAGGCAAAATTTAATGGATACATTGTAGAACATATTTACGAGTACTACATAAAACATGGAAATTACCCATCTATTCATGAACTCAAAAATAATTTAAACTGCTTTAGGGATCTTATTGCTTACAGAATTGTGATTTCTCTTCCCAAATGTCATTTAAAAGAGGGTGCGATTTCTTCTGAGGAAGAAGTTAAGTATTTATATGATATTGCTAACAATTTACTCGGTTTCTTGGAGGAGCGTGGATTTACAGCAGAACCGGCTCCAGCTACTAGTAAAGAGAAATTATCGTTGTTAAAAGATGAGGTTCAGCCATACTATAGAGATTATGTTATGAATCCAGAGCTTAGCGGCTACCGTTCGCTCCATATAACTTTTTATGATAACATTGCAAAATGTTATGTGGAGGTACAGATTCGCACAAAAGAAATGGACGATTTCGCTGAAATTGGCCCTGCTAATCATTTAGGTTATGAAAAAAAGCAAGAAAGTGAAAGAGCTAAAAGAGATGCCATTCCTAAAGGAGAAAATGTTTATTTTGATGATGCTTATGAGAGAGGGATCATGCTTCAGCAGCTTAAATTATCAGAATTAGATGTAAATATGTTCTCTGCAGTGGACAATTCACTTATAAACGATGGATGTGGACTGTATAGAGGAAGACTAATTCTTCCATACGAGCATTTGTCAAAATTTCAGAATGACATTATTGATTGATAAGATACAATAGCTGTGGCATAATTTGCCACAGCCTTAATTTTTTATATATTGCATTTTCCGTCAGAACAGCTTTCAGAGTTACTATCTTCATTTTCTCTATTCTTTGCTAAAAATTCAAAAGATGGCGATGAAAGCTCGTCCTTTTGTACTTTTCTAAGAACATCTAAAAATGTTTCAGATGGCTGAGCACCAGTTAAGGCATATTTGTTATTAAATACAAAGTAAGGAACTGAGTTGATTTTTAACCTTGCTGCAGCATCTTCATCTTTTCTAACCTCAGAAGAATACTCTTCCGATTCTAAAATTTTTAAAGCTTTAGAAGCATCCAAACCAACTTCAGCTGCAAGACTAGAAAGAGTTTTAAAATCTGATAAATTTAATCCATCTTCGAAGAAAGCCTTGAAAAGTCTATCTGATAATTCAATTGATTTGCCTTCATTTTTTGCATAATGAGCTAATCTATGAGCATCAAAGCTGTTTGTTGGAATTACTTTATCAAAATCATAGTTTATACCAATTTCTTTACCTTGTGAGGTGATTTGATTATTAAATTCTTTAGCTTTTTCAACAGGAATACTAAATTTTTTTGCAATAAGCTCATGATTATTTTCAGAATAATTCTTTTTGGCAGAAGGATCAAGCTCAAAGCTTCTAAAAATTACTTCAACTTCATCTTTATGTTCAAAATTATCTAATGCAATTTCTAATTTTCTTTTGCCCAAATAGCAAAACGGACAAAGGAAATCAGACCATATTTCTATTTTCATATTGTTCACACCTTTCAGAGATTATATAATAGTAGTTAAACCTTCTATTGAATATAGTATAGAACTATAAACTTAAATTATCAAGTGACAAAATATACTTAATGATAATTATTATTCAATCTTGAAGTCTTCTTGCTTTGATAACATGTACTTAGTTGTATCATTTAATTTTAAAGAAGTGTCAGCAACCTTGTTGGATAAATTCGTCATTTCACTAGCTGAAGCGGTTATTTCCTCAGAGGATGCTGATATTTCTTCTGCAATTGCAGACAAGCCTTCTATTTTAGATAGGATATCATCTTTCTCCTTATTAACTTCTGTTACTGAAAAATTAATGGTTTGTATTTTAGGATTAACAATGTTTATAGCCTCTAAAATCTTTTCAAAGGATTTTATAGTTTCATCTATTATTTTACCTTGATTTGAAAGCTCCTTACCCATATCACTTGTGTTATAAGATACTGTATCTGCACTCTTGGATATCTCATAAACCAATTTACTTATGTGTTCTGAAGACTGTTTAGTTTGTTCAGAAAGCTCCCTGACCTCATTTGCAACCACTGTAAAGCCTTTTCCAGCTTCTCCAGCTCTAGCTGCCTCAATTGATGCATTTAATGCCAAAAGATTAGTCTGATCGGCTATGGAGTTTATGATGTTTGTTATATTATTTACCTCTTTAATATTGGAATTAAACAATTCAATCTCAGAAGAAAGCTTTTTGAAAGCATCACTAAGTCCAATAACCGCAGTCATTAAAAGCTTCATGTTATTGCCGCTGTCAGAAGCCAATACACTCATTTGAGAAGTGTTTGTATCCACATCTTCAATATTGTTTGCAATTTTTTTCAGATTATCGCTGAAACCATTTAATAAATATGTTATTTGAACTAAATCGTTAGCCTCTGAGTTGACTCCACTTGCTACATCTTGAATAGAGTCGGCCACAGTAGCTGAGGAAGAAGCCATTTCTTGAGCTATGGTTGAAAGTTCTTCAGAACCATTTTCAACTTCTACAGCTGTTTCTTTTGAAGATTTAAGCATGCCCTTTATTGAATTTTGCATTACATTCATGGAATTAGCCATTTGCCCCATTTCATCTTTCTGTTCTAAATACTTTTCAGGTATTTGATATGTAAAATCACCAGTAGATAATTTATTAAGAATTCTAGAAGAATTTCTAATGTTTCTAGATAATCTATCAGCTATGAAATAAACTATTAACAAGCTTATTATTAAAAATATGACAGAGTATAAAGCTATAGAAACTTTTAGACCATCAAGTTCAGATAAAAGTTCACTTTTTTGTTGAATTACAACTATGGACCAATTTTCTTTTTTTACGGGAGCATATCCTCCATAGGATTCTGTGCCGCCAAAAACATAATCGCTAAGTCCTGTTTGTCCTGCAATCATCTTTCTTTGCATATCAGCAATCTGTTTAAGGCTTGGATTTTTTTCCGATTCTTTTATAGAATTATATTGATTTAATGGCATGCTTTTATCCATATAAGCTATGCTTACACTTTTGCTGTTTATCATATAAGCGCTACCCGTTTTACCAAAGGCAATTTTTTTTATCATTTCGCTTAACTCTAAGCCATCTCTTACAGAAACTAGAACTCCCACAGTGGAGCCATTACTTTTTAC